>NZ_BAAALF010000021.1:0-63135 GCF_039528135.1 Kitasatospora nipponensis
AACAATCATTCAGGAGAAGCCCCCACCGTTTATTCGGTGGGGGCTTCTTCGCGTTTCGGGACCTTTCGCTGACGTATGGTCTGGCCATGGACGCTACGACGGGGGCGAGCCCCGAACAGAGCCGCAGCTATGCCAGGACGCCTGACCCGACGGGTGCCGCGCCCGGGGCGGGGACGAGCGGCCCGGAGAGTGTCGTCGTGGCCGGCCCGGTGCTGTCGGACGAGGAGCGCGACGGCGCGCTGAAGGTCCTGGCCGCCGCGCTGGCCGAGGACGGTCGGGAGGCGGTCTCCGAGCAGGGGCGGATCCGGCTTCGTTCGGCCGGGCAGCCCCGGCCCGCTGTCACCCATCTGGTGCAACTGACCCCCGCGGCTTCTCCGGCCCCCGACCGGCCGAGCCCGCAGGTGGTCGGATACGCGCAGTTGGAGGGCCGCAGCGGCAGCAGCGGGCCCACCGCCGAGCTCGTGGTCGAGCCCAGCCGCCGCGGTGAGGGCCTGGGCCGGCACCTGCTGGACGCTCTGCTGACCGAGGCCGCGGCGCCGCTCGACATCTGGGCGCACGGCGACCACCCGGCCGCCCGCCACCTCGCGGCGCGCTACGGCGCCGAGCTGGTCCGCGAACTGCGCCAGATGCGCCGCGGCGGCCCGTTCACCGTGCCCCTCGAGTCCACCCCGCTGCCCGCCGGCGTCACCCTGCGCACCTTCCGGCCCGGAGTGGACGACGAGGCCTGGCTGCGGCTGAACGCGCTGGCCTTCTCCCACCACCCCGAGCAGGGGTCCTGGACGGCTCAGGACCTGGCCGACCGCATGGCCGAGCCCTGGTTCGACCCGGCCGGCTTCTTCCTGGCCTTCCGCGGGGAGCGGCTGGTCGGCTTCCACTGGACCAAGGTGCACCCCGCCGGTGTCGCCGGCCCCGCGCTGGGCGAGGTCTACGTGGTCGGCGTCGACCCGCAGGAGCAGGGCAGCGGCCTGGGCCGGGCGCTGACCGCCGCGGGCCTGCGCCACCTCACGGGCTCGGGCCCGGGCGACCGTGGCCTGGGCGGGGTTCTTCTCTACGTCGACGAGGGGAACACGGCCGCGGTGCGGGTATATGAACGATTGGGGTTCACCGTCCACGAGGTGGACCTGATGTACCGCGTTCCGTCCCCGAAGTAGGCCAGGCGCCGTCGGGGTGGTCGGTACCGCCCGAACGGCCGCGGGGCCGACCGCCTCAGCTTTCCTCCTGGCCATGCGGTGTTTACCGTGGATTCAATTGCCGCCGCGAAGATCACAGGATGACGTCCGTAGTGTCTCGCTCCCGCAGCTCCGGCCACGCGGCCGGGCCCGGTCGGATATCGACCGGGCCCGGCGACGAGCCGAACCCGCAGCGGTCGGTGAGTGCGGCACGGCTCTCGGGTTCGACGGAGCAGTCGGGCGTCATGCCGCTGGAGGAGCTGGAACCCATGAGCATCCCCCGCCCGGTCCCGTCCGGAGCGCCCGAAGCACCAGGAGTCGTCCCCATGCCCGAGCCCGCGGCCGTCACCACCCCGTCCCGGCTGGTCAACGCGCTGGGTCTGGCCCTCGACCAGTTCTCCGACGCCGACGGCGCCGAGGCGGCCGAGGAGCTGCCGCAGGGGCGGTTCCTGGACCGGGAGCGCAGCTGGCTGGCGTTCAACGAGCGGGTGCTGGAGCTGGCCGAGGACCCGCAGATCCCGCTGCTGGAGCGGACCAAGTTCCTGGCCATCTTCGCCAGCAACCTGGACGAGTTCTTCATGGTGCGGGTGGCCGGGCTGAAGCGCCGGATCGCCACCGGGGTGGCCCAGCGCAGCGCCTCGGGCCTGCAGCCGCGCGAGGTGCTGGACCAGATCTGGACCCGTTCGCGCGAGCTGATGGCCCGCCACGCGGCGGCCTTCCAGCAGGACGTGCTGCCCGACCTGGCGGCCGAGGGCATCGAGCTGGTCCGCTGGGCCGAGCTCACGGACAAGGAGCAGGCCCGCCTGCACACCCTCTTCCGGCAGAAGATCTTCCCCGTGCTCACCCCGCTGGCGGTGGACCCGGCGCACCCCTTCCCGTACATATCGGGCCTGAGCCTCAACCTGGCCGTCGTGGTGCGCAACCCGGTCTCCGGGCACAAGCACTTCGCCAGGGTGAAGGTTCCGCAGTCGCTGCCGCGCTTCCTGGAGGCCTCCCCGCAGCGGTACGTCCCGCTGGAGGACGTGATGGGGGCGCACCTGGAGGAGCTCTTCCCGGGCATGGAGGTGCTGGCGCACCACGCCTTCCGGGTGACCCGCAACGAGGACCTCGAGGTGGAGGAGGACGACACCGAGAACATCCTCAAGGCGCTGGAGAAGGAGCTGATGCGCCGGCGCTTCGGCCCGCCGGTGCGCCTGGAGGTCGAGGAGTCGATCGACCCGTACATCCTGGACCTGCTGATCCGGGAGCTGAACATCACCGAGGCTGAGGTCTTCCCGCTGCCGGGGCCGCTGGACCTGACCGGTCTGTTCGGCATCGTCGCGCTGGACCGCCCCGACCTGCAGTACCCCAAGTTCGTGGCCGGTACGGCGCGCGGGCTGATCGACGTGGAGTCCGCCTCGCAGCCGGACATCTTCGCCGCCATGCGCGAGCGCGACGTGCTGCTGCACCACCCGTACGACAGCTTCTCGACCTCGGTGCTGGCGTTCCTGGAGCAGGCGGCGGCCGACCCGCAGGTGCTGGCGATCAAGCAGACGCTGTACCGGACCTCCGGCGACTCGCCGATCGTGGACGCGCTGATCGACGCGGCGGAGTCCGGCAAGCAGGTGCTGGTGCTGGTCGAGATCAAGGCGCGCTTCGACGAGCAGGCCAACATCAAGTGGGCCCGCAAGCTGGAGGAGGCGGGCTGCCACGTGGTCTACGGCCTGGTCGGGCTGAAGACGCACTGCAAGCTCTCCCTGGTGGTGCGCCAGGAGGGCGAGACGCTGCGCCGCTACGCGCACGTGGGCACCGGCAACTACCACCCCAAGACCGCGCGGCTGTACGAGGACCTGGGCCTGCTGACCGCGGACCCGCAGGTCGGCGCGGACCTGTCCGACCTCTTCAACCGGCTCTCCGGCTACTCGCGCCGGGAGTCCTACCGCCGGCTGCTGACCGCGCCGCGCGGGCTGCGGGACGGGCTGGTGGCGCGGATCCACAACGAGATCGCGCACCACCGGGCGGGCCAGCCGGCGTCGGTGAAGATGAAGCTCAACTCGATCGTCGACGAGACGGTGATCGACGCGCTCTACCGGGCCTCGCAGGCCGGGGTGCCGGTCGACGTCTGGGTGCGCGGGATCTGCGCAATCCGCCCCGGGGTGGCCGGTCTGAGTGAGAACATCCGGGTGCGCAGCATCCTGGGCCGGTTCCTGGAGCACTCCCGGATCTTCGTCTTCGGCAACGCCGGGGATCCCGAAGTCTGGTTCGGCAGCGCGGATATGATGCACCGTAACCTGGATCGACGGATCGAGGCCCTGGTCAGGGTGGCCGACCCGGCCCACCGGGCCGAGCTGGTCCGGCTCTTCGAACTCGGCATGGCGGATGACACCGCCTCGTGGCACCTGGGCCCGGACGGGGCGTGGTCCAGACGGAGCCAGGACGGCGAGGGCCACCGGCTCCGGGACATCCAGGAGCTGCTCATCGACTCGCGCCAGCGCCGCCGGAGTCCCTCCAGCACCCTCTGAACCATTCGTCGCCTGCCCTGGGGGAACGGGGAGTACCCAAGACATGACTGACGCGCCCATGACGGCCGCGGCGCCCTCGACGGCGCCGGGGCCCGCGACGGCCCCGGCGTCCACCGCGACCGCCGGGGAGGTTCTCTCCGGATACCTGACCGCGCAGGCGGGCAACTTCCTGCGCGCGCTGCCCCAGGCGGTGGGGGAGGCGGGGGCCAGGCCCGGTGCCGTGCCCTCGCTGAACTCGCCCACCGGTGCCGCCGGCACCGGTGAACTGCTGCGGGCGGTGCGCCGGATCGGCGGCGCGCTGCACACCTTCGGTCCGCTCTTCGAGCCGTCCTGGGCGCGTGAGGCGCGCGCCGAGCTGCGCTGGCTGCTCAACCTGCTCGCGCAGGAGCCGGCCTACCTGCGGCGTTCGGCGCGGCTGCTGGCCGCGCTGGACTCGCTGAGCGCCACCGGGGCGGCCAGTGAGGGCGGTGGTCCCGGGATGCTGGCCGGGCACCAGGGCGCACCGAAGGCCCGGGCCCTGCTGGACCGCCAGCTCACGCTGGCCCGGACCCGGGCGCACAGCACGGTGCTGCAGGAACTGCGGTCGGCGCGGCTGCACGCGCTGGCCGACCGGATGACGCTGCTGGTCGGTGAGGCGCCGCTGCTCGACTCCGCCACCGCGCGGGCCGGCGAGGTGCTGCCGCCGCAGGGCGCCGGGGCGTTCGCGGAGCTGGCGGCGACCGTGCAGCTGCTGCCGTTGCAGCGGGCCGCGTCGGCCTACCAGGGGGACGCGCTGCACCGGCTGGCGGGCGGGCCGGGCCGGGCGGGTGGCACGCCGGGCGGTTCGGTGCCCGCGCAGGGCCGGCCCGTCGGGGCGGGTGCCTCCGGTGGGGACGCCGACAGCGTGCTGGCCACCGACGACGCGCCCTGGCAGCGGACCCGGATCCTGGTCAAGCGGGCTCGTTACGCGCTGGAGGTCTGCGGGCGTCCCGGCGGCGAGCTGCAGGCGCTGGACACGGTGCTGGACCGTCACCAGGAGGCCGCGGACGCCGCCGTGACGGTGGCGACGGCGGCTCGCACCCCGCGGATCACCCCGGCGACCGCCTACGTGCTCGGGGTGGTGCATGCTGATCAGCGACTGGAGGTCGAGGCGGCGAGGTACGCCTTCGGCCACCTGTGGCCGAACCTCCCGCACCACGGATGGCACGAATGGGCGAGCGCCTGACCCCGGAGCACGATCCGCAGCACCCCGCAGCCCGGATGGCGGCCGCCAGCCCCTCCGGCGCCGGGGCGCCCTCGGGCGTCGACACGGGGGAGCGGGCGGAGCGGCTGGGGCGCAAGAAGCTGCGGGAGGCCAAGAAGCAGGGGCTGTGGTCCGGTCCGGGCCGCGGCACCGCCACGTCCGGGGCCGGCCACCGGCCGTCCCCGGGGCAGCGGGCCGCGCAGCCGGGCACGGTGCTGGCGGCCGGGGCGGTGCTCTGGGTGCCGGGCGGGCCGCGCCGTGACGGCAGCGGGATGCGCCGCCCGCGGATCGCGCTGATCCACCGGCCGAAGTACGACGACTGGAGCCTGCCCAAGGGGAAGTTGGAGCCGGGCGAGGCGGCCTGGGAGGCGGCGCTGCGCGAGGTCGAGGAGGAGACCGGGATGCGCTGCCGGCTGGGGGTGCCGCTGCCGACCCAGCACTACCTGGCCCAGGGGCGTCCCAAGGAGGTCCGGTACTGGGCGGCGGTGCCGGTGCGCGGGGAGTTCCGGGCGAACCGTGAGGTGGACCGGCTGAAGTGGCTCAAGCCGGAGAAGGCCAGGGCCAAGCTCACCCACGCCCGCGACCGTTCGCTGATCGACGCCCTGCTCGTGCACCTGGCGGACACCGGGGTGGTGTAGTCCCGTTCCCCGCCGGAGCGGCGCCGTTGTCCGTGTCTTGGCCGATCCCTTGCCGTGATGCAACCGTGACTACCGGCCCATGTTTCCCTGCGTCCGTTCGAGGTTCACTCTCCGTTCATTTGCGACCGGCTGATGCGTCACCTGCCCGGCTTAACTTCGGTCGTACCGGAGGGCCAGAGAGGCCCCGGACCACAGCAGGGTCCATTCCTGCCCGAAAGACACTCCAGTGCCCGGGCGTGCGTGCGGACCGTGCCTAAGAAAGGGACAACCCTGTGAAGCTCCAGCGGAACGGCCGCACCAAGGCCCTCGCGATCGGTGCCGTGGCGCTCGTCAGCACGCTGTCGCTCTCGGCCTGCGGCTCGGACAACAACAGCACCAGCTCCTCCAGCACCGCCTCCGGCTCGGCCCCCGCCGCCGCCCCCGCCGCCATCGCGTGCGCCGCCAAGCAGGCCCCGATGCTGGGCGCCGGCTCGACCGCGCAGGGCACCGCCATCGACGTGTGGAAGACCACGTTCGGCGCCGCCTGCTCGGGCAGCACCCTGAACTACAACGGTGTCGGCTCCGGCGCCGGTGTCCAGCAGTTCAACCAGGGCAAGGTCACCTTCGCCGGCTCCGACGCCGCGCTGAAGCCGGCCGAGGTCGACGCCTCCAAGGCGGTCTGCCCCGGTGGTCAGGGTGTCGACCTGCCGATGGTCGGCGGCCTGGTCTCGATCATCTTCAACGTGGACGGCGTGAAGCACCTGGTGCTCGACGGCCCGACCATCGCGAAGATCTTCGACTCGCAGATCACCAAGTGGAACGACCCGGCCATCGTCGCCCTGAACCCGGGCGCCACGCTGCCGGCCGCCGACATCCAGGCCTTCCACCGCTCGGACGACTCGGGCACCACCCAGAACCTCACCGCCTACCTGGCGAAGACCTCGGGCGGCGCCTGGAGCTACCCGGCCGCCAAGACCTGGGCCGGCAAGGGCGGCCAGTCCGCCGCGCAGAGCGCGGGCGTCTCCGCCCAGGTCAAGTCCGTGAAGAACTCGATCGGTTACGCCGAGCTCTCCTACGCCCAGAGCAACAACCTGGACAGCGCCTCGATCGCGACCGGCGCCAGCAAGCCGGTGGACGCCACCGCCGCCAACGCCGCCACCACGATCGGCACCGCCCAGGTCGTCGGCACCGGCAACGACCTGGCGCTGAACCTGGACTACGCCACCAAGACCGAGGGTGCCTACCCGATCGTCCTGGTCACGTACGAGATCGCCTGCGACAAGGGCAACAAGGCCGAGACGCTCGACACCCTGAAGTCCTTCCTGACCTACACCATCAGCGACGCCGGCCAGGCGGCCATCGGTGACAAGGGCTACGTCCCGCTCCCGAAGACCGTCGCCAGCAAGGTCCAGGCGCTCATCCCGACCCTCGCCTGAGTGTCGGCCGCAGTAACCGCTTGAAGGTAGGCGGTCCCGCCTAGGGGGGACGGGATCGCCTACCGGCTTTTTCTCCACCGCACCACCACCGACTCGTCCGGGGCACCGCCGCCATGGTGCCGCCCTCCCCGGGGCTGCATCACCAGACCGGAGACAGAACCTCATGACCTCATCACCCCCTGACTCCTCCAGGGACCAGACGCCGGCGTCCAGGCGCGGCTCTTCTCTCCAGGGCAACAGCCGCCTCGGCGACAGCCTGTTCTTCGGGGCCTCCGCGGGCTCCGGGATCCTGCTGCTGATCATCATGGGCGCGATCGCCGGCTTCCTGCTCTACCGCAGCGGGATCGCCATCAGCAAGGACCAGACGAACTTCCTCACCACCTTCGAGTGGGACCCCGACAACATCCTGAAGCCCAGCTTCGGCATCGCCGTGCTGGCCTTCGGCACCATCGTCAGCGCGGGCATCGCCATGCTGATCGCGGTGCCGGTGGCGATCGGCATCGCGCTGTTCATCTCGCACTACGCGCCGCGCAGGATCGCCCAGCCGTTCGCCTACCTGGTGGACCTGCTGGCGGCCGTGCCGAGCATCGTCTACGGCCTGTGGGGCGCGCTCTTCCTGGTGCCGCACCTGGCCGGGCTGAACAGCTGGCTCGACCAGTACCTCGGCTGGACCTACGTCTTCAGGATCAGCCACCACGGCTCGCCGGCCCGCAGCCTGTTCACCGTCGGCATCCTGCTGGCCATCATGATCCTGCCGATCATCACCGCGGTCAGCCGCGAGGTGTTCCGCCAGGTGCCGCGGATGCACGAGGAGGCCGCGCTCGCGCTCGGCGCGACCCGCTGGGAGATGATCCGCACCGCGGTGATCCCCTTCGGGCGCCCGGGCATCATCTCCGCCTCGATGCTGGGTCTGGGCCGCGCGCTCGGCGAGACCATCGCGGTGGCCACCGTGCTCTCCGCCAGCAACGTGCTCTCGCTGCACGTCCTGGACGCCGGCGGCGGCACCTTCGCGCAGAACATCGCGCTCAAGTTCGGTGAGACCGGCACCGTCGGCCGGGATGCGCTGATGGCCTCCGGCCTGGTGCTGTTCGTCATCACTCTGCTGGTCAACGGCGCGGCGCGAATCATCATCGCCCGCCGCAAGGAGTACTCGGGGGCCAACGCATGACGACCGCGACCTCAGTGGCGGACCGCACGCCGGTTCCCCAGCTCAACCAGCGGCTGACCGCCGCCAGCCTGCCCAGCTGGGCCCCGGCCGGCATCGCGGTGATCGCCATCGCGCTCGGCTGCGCGATCGGCGCCGGCTTCGGCCTGGCCAGCCACCTGCAGTGGGGCCTGATCTCCGCGCTGCTCTTCGTGGTGATCAGCTACGCCGTCTCGGCCCGCGTCGAGGGCCGCCGGCAGGCCAAGGACCGCCTGGCCACCTCGATGGTCTGGGTGGCGTTCATCCTGGCCGTCGTCCCGCTCGCCTCGCTGTTGATCTACACGATCCAGCAGGGCGCCGGCGTGGTGAACGGCGACTTCCTGCAGCACTCCATGAAGGGCGTGCTCTCCGCAGGCCCCGGCGGCGGCATCTACCACGCGCTGCTCGGCACCCTGCAGCAGGTCGGCATCGCCACCGCGATCGCCGCGCCGATCGGTCTGCTCACCGCCGTCTACCTGGTCGAGTACGGCCGCGGCCGGCTCGCGCAGGTGGTCACCTTCTTCGTCGACGTGATGACGGGCATCCCGTCCATCGTCGCCGGTCTGTTCATCCTCTCCGTCTGGAACCTGGCTCTCGGGTTCGCCTACTCCGGCTTCTCGGGCAGCCTCGCGCTGGCCATCCTGATGATGCCGGTGGTCGTGCGCTCCACCGAGGAGATGCTCAAGCTCGTCCCGAACGAGCTGCGCGAGGCCTCGTACGCGCTCGGCGTGCCCCGCTGGAAGACCATTCTGCGGATCGTCATCCCCACCGCGATCGGTGGCATCACCACCGGCGTGATGCTCGCGGTCGCCCGGATCACGGGTGAGACCGCCCCGGTGATGATGCTGGTGTTCGTCTCGGACTCCATCAACCCGAACCCGTTCGTCGGGCCGCAGATGAACCTGCCCGTCTACATCTGGCAGCAGTACGCGCAGGTCAACAACCAGTACGGCTACGCCCGCGCCTGGGGTGCCGCGCTCGTGCTGATCGCCTTCGTGATGGGTCTCAACCTCATCGCCCGTGGCATCGCCCGGTGGCGCTCGCCCAAGTCCGGCCACTGACCGACGACTGACGTACGAACAGACGAGAGAAGACGAAAGATCATGGCTAAGCGCATCGACGTCAGCGGACTGTCGGCTTTCTACGGGGGAACCAAGGCCATCGAGGACATCTCGATGACGGTCGAGCCCCGCTCGGTGACGGCCTTCATCGGCCCCTCCGGCTGCGGCAAGTCCACCTTCCTGCGCACCCTCAACCGGATGCACGAGGTGATCCCCGGCGCCCGGGTCGAGGGCAAGGTGCTGCTCGACGACGAGAACCTCTACGCGACCAACGTCGACCCGGTCGCGGTCCGCCGCACCGTCGGCATGGTCTTCCAGCGGCCGAACCCGTTCCCGACCATGTCCATCTACGAGAACGTCGTGGCCGGACTGAAGCTCGCGGGCGTGAAGAAGAAGTCGGTCCTGGACGGCGTGGTGGAGAGCTCGCTCAAGGGCGCCAACCTCTGGAAGGAGGTCAAGGACCGGCTGAACAAGCCGGGAGCGGGCCTGTCCGGCGGTCAGCAGCAGCGGCTCTGCATCGCCCGCGCGATCGCGGTCGAGCCGCAGGTGCTGCTCATGGACGAGCCCTGCTCGGCCCTGGACCCGATCTCCACGCTCGCCATCGAGGACCTGATCGGCGAGCTCAAGGAGCGGTTCACGATCGTCATCGTGACCCACAACATGCAGCAGGCGGCCCGCGTCAGCGACCGCACCGCGTTCTTCAACCTGGCCGGTGTCGGCCAGCCGGGCAAGCTGATCGAGCTGGACGACACCCAGCGGATCTTCTCCAACCCGTCGGTGCAGGCGACCGAGGACTACATCTCCGGCCGGTTCGGCTAGGACCGGTCCGGGTCCGGCCGGCCACCGAGGCCGGTCGGACCGCCCGTCCCGTCCGCCGCACCCGGCCCGCAGGGGCCCGGCGCGGGCGATGGGACCACCAGGCTGCTCCACGGCGCTGCATGGCGGTGCCGCCGCGGAGCATGAAGGAGGGCCCGCCCCCGGGACGCGGGGGCGGGCCCTCTTCCGTTTCCACGGATCCGGCCCCTCAGAGGAAGACCAGGTCGGTGAGCCAGTAGGCGGCCGCGGCCACCAGGGCGGCGGCCGGCATGGTGATGAACCAGCCGAGCACGATGTTCTTGGCCACGCCCCAGCGCACCGCGCGCACCCGGCGGGTGGCGCCGACGCCCATGATCGCCGAGGTGATCACGTGGGTGGTGGAGATCGGGGCCTTGAAGACGTACGAGGTGATGTACATGATCGTCGCCGCGGTCGACTCGGAGGCGAAGCCCTGCGGCGGGTCCAGCTCGATGATCTTGCGGCCCAGGGTCCGCATGATCCGCCAGCCGCCCGCGTAGGTGCCCAGCGACAGCATGGTGGCGCAGGAGACCTTCACCCAGATCGGGATGCCGCTGCCGGTCTGGTGACCGGAGATGGTCAGCGCCATCACCACGATGCCCATGGTCTTCTGGGCGTCCTGCAAGCCGTGCGCCAGCGCCATCGCGGCCGCCGAGGCGGTCTGCGCGACCCGGAAGTTGCGCTTGGCGCGGTGCGGGTTGGCCCGCCGGAAGAGCCAGAGGATGGCCAGCATCACCAGGTAGCCGGCCACCAGGCCGACGATCGGCGAGAGGAACATCGGGATGATGACCTTGTCGACGACCCCGCTCCAGATCACCCCGGTGCCGCCGGCCAGCGCCGCGCCGACCAGGCCGCCGAAGAGCGCGTGCGAGGAGGAGGACGGCAGGCCGTAGTACCAGGTGAGCAGGTTCCAGGCGATCGCGCCGATCAGGGCGCCGAAGAGGATCGCCATGCCCTGGCTGCCGCTGGGGGTGTCGATCAGCCCCTTGGAGACGGTCTGCGCCACCCCGCTGCCCAGGAAGGCGCCCGCCAGGTTCATCACCGCGGCCATCGCCAGCGCGGCCTTGGGCGTCAGCGCCCGGGTCGAGACGGAGGTGGCGATGGCGTTCGCCGAGTCGTGGAAGCCGTTGGTGTAGGTGAAGAAGAAGGCCACGCCGAGGACGGCGACGAGTGCTGCCATGTCCACGCTGGTCAGGACTCCTTGACGGCGATGGTCTCCACCGTGTTGGCGACGTGCTCGAAGGCGTCGGCCGCCTCCTCGAGGACGTCGACCACCTGCTTGAGCTTCAGCACCTCGATCGCCTCGTACTGGCCGCTGAACAGGTGGGCCAGGAGCTTGCGGTGGATCTGGTCCGCCTGGTTCTCCAGCCGGTTGATCTCGATCCAGTACTCGTTGAGGCCCGACATGCTGCGCAGGTTCGGCATCGCGGCGGCGGTCAGCTCGGCAGCCCGGGCGAGCACCTCGATCTGCTGCTCGACACCCGCCGGCAGGGTCTGGATGTCGTAGAGGACGACCAGGTCGACGGCCTCCTCCATGAAGTCCATGATGTCGTCCAGCGAGGAGGCCAGGCTGTAGATGTCCTCGCGGTCGAAGGGCGTGATGAACGAGGAGTTGAGCTGGTGGAAGACCGCATGGGTGGTGTCGTCGCCCGCGTGTTCGGCGGCGCGCATGCGCTCGACGATCTCCGCGCGGGCTGACACGTCTGAGCCCAGCAGTTCCAGCAGGAGCTTCGATCCGACGACCAGGTTCTCCGCGGCCGCGGCGAACATGTCGTAGAAGCTCGTCTCCTTCGGGGTCAGGCTAAAACGCACGGGATCTCCGATGTGCGGGGTGCGGACTGAACGATGCTAGGTGTTCTGCGTCAGGATTGTGCAAACGGGGTGCGCGTCAGGGAACCGGATGCTCCCCTTCCAGCCACGGGCCGACCGGATTCGATCGGCAGCCGTACCGCGGCGTACGGGCGCGGAGCCCAGTCTGACGGAAGCTCGGCCGGAATGCTCCTGCTCCGACTGCCGTGATCAGCCCGCACCGCCCGGACGGGGGAACCCCGCGGGCGGGCCCGGTGCGGGACACTGGAGGTCACCGGCGGGCAGCGGCCGGGCCAGCGCGAGGACGGGGCAGCCGATGAGCACGGGGACCACGGGGAGCAGGGCGGACGGCGTCGGCGTCGGCGCCGAGGACGCGGGCGGGCACGAGGGGGCCGAGGGGCACGAAGGGCGTGACGGGGCCGGCGTGGTGGTCGGCGGCGGGCACGGGGGGCACGGCCCGCACGGCTACAGCTCGCACAAGGCGGACCACCTCAAGCGGCTCCGGCGGATCGAGGGTCAGGTCCGCGGCCTGCAGAGGATGGTGGAGGAGGACGTCTACTGCATCGACATCCTCACCCAGGTCTCGGCCGGCACCAAGGCCCTGCAGGCCTTCGCCCTCTCGCTGCTGGAGGAGCACATCAAGCACTGCGTGGCGGCGGCCGTCGAGGAGGGCGGCGCGGCGATGGACGAGAAGGTCGCGGAGGCGATGACCGCGATCAGCCGGCTGCTGCGGAGCTGACCGGCCCCGAGCCGGTGGGGCCTTCGTCGGCCCGTTCCCCGGCGGCCCCCTGCTCGCCGGCGGGCCCGCCGGGCGGGGTCTGCAGGAGCAGCACCTCGTCGATCCGGGCGGTGGGCAGTCGCTCGGCGCTGCTGGCCGTCGCGGCGATCATCAGCTCGCCGGTCAGGTCGATCTCGTCGAGGGCCGCGTTCTCGTGGCCGACCGTTCGATCCGCGGAGGACGACACCCAGCACCACCCCTTCAGCGCCCGCACACCGGGGCGGCAGCCACCCGTCTCCAGCCTAGGCAGTACCGGGCCCGGGCCCCATGGCACGGACGGGTCATTCCTGGCACCGAAACGGGTGGCTGCGCCGGGCGGCGCGGTGGGGTGTCCGGTGGGGTGGGCGGGGGGATCGGTGCCCGCGCCCGGACAATCCGTCATGTCCATGTCTGATTGACCGTCACTTCGGGGAGCCGGAGTCCTTCATCTCGACCACGTCCGCCGCGGCCGGCTCGGTGGCGTCGACCGGCTTGCCGAAGCCGCTCAGCGTCAGCGAGGAGGTGACCGTCACCTGGTCCTTGGGGTCCTTGGAGCCGGCCACCCCGGCGAAGGTGAAGACCTCGGTCACCTTGTGCAGCCGGCCCTGGGAGTCCAGCCACGCCTCGAAGGGGACCTCCTTGACGGTGAAGGTGCCGGCCGCCATCCGCAGGCCGTACCCGCCCTGCCCGCCGGTGGCGTCGGCGGCCTTGGCCAGGTCGAGGGTGCCCTTGAGGTGCTTGAGCGGCACGCCGTCCACCGTCTCGTCGCCGACCGCGGTCGCCCGCTGGGCACCGCGCAGCGCGGCGGCGGCGGTGGCCGGGTCGGTGGCGCCGTTGCTGATCAGGTTGCCGTCGGCGAGCTGGCGCACGTCCAGCTTGACCCACTTGCCCTCCGGCACCTTGGCGCCGCTGTTCTGCAGGTACACGGTGCCCGGCAGGACCACCTCGACCACCTTGCCGGTGGTGGCGGCGCCGGGTGGGACGGCCACCTCGAGGCGGCCGATCCGCTTGGCGTAGTCGTAGCCGCCGGAGCCGGTGAAGGAGGCCTTCTTGTCGCCGGACGCGGTGGTCAGCTCGGTGGCGGCCTGGACGGACCCGGTGCGACCGGTGAGATCCGCGGCGTTGCGCACCGCCGTCAGCGGGTCGTCGGCCAGCTTGTCGGCGAGCGGGCTCTGGCCGGCGCCGGTGGCGCTGCCCGCGTCGGTGGAACCGCTGGAGCCGCCCGAGCAGGCGGCCAGGGTGGTGGCGGCGAGCAGCATGGCCGCCGCCGAGCCGAGGAACCGCGCGCTGTGACGCCGTGACGTCGTCATGGTGATCTCAACCCCCTCGGGCGGGTGCCCGGCAGGACACCGCCCCTGGATGGGCGGAGCCGTCACTGCCAGAACGAGCCCGGGCTGCGCGGGTTACTCGGCACCCGGCGTGCGGAGGCCTTCGCGCGCCGGGGGTGCGGCGCGTTACCGTGAACGACGTGCATACGGAGCTGTCGGGCCGGCCCGACCCCCCTGCCGAATTCACACCTGTACCCCGCGTGGCGCCAGGCGCCGGGGCGAGCGCCGGGATCCCTGGGATGGGCGGGACCCTCTGGATCGTCGGGGCGAGCAGATCCGCGAGCGGAGCGGAACGGGGATCGGAGGTGGGCTCCGGGGGCGGGCACCGGGTGGAGATCAGCGAGCGGGGGTCGTTCGTCTCGGCGGTCTGCAGCTGCGGCTGGTTCGCCCCGGCCCGCCGGGCCCGCGACCGGGCCCGGCGCGACGGCGCGCAGCACCTCGCCGAGCAGGGCGGTCCGGGCCCGCAGCGGCCGGCGGCGGTGTAGCCGGGGGTGACGGGGGTTCAGCGTGGTGCGGGGCCGGTGGATCAGGCCGCGAGGTCCGAGTCGGCGCCCGGGTGGTGCCCGCCGCCGTCGTGCCGGGCGTCCCGGTCGGCCGGGGCGGAGCCGCCGCGCCGTCGCCGGCCGCCGCGCGGACTGCCGGCCGGGCCCGCGGTGATCAGCGGGGCGGCCGCGGTCCGGGCCACCGCGTGGCAGAGCGGGACCAGCACGGCCATCGCGATCGGGGCGAGCAGCAGGACCACCGCGGTCGCCAGCGCGTAGCCGCCCAGCACGTCGGTCGGGTAGTGCAGGCCCATGAACATCCGGCAGAATCCCTGCAGCAGGGCCAGCCCGCCGGCGATCGCGCCCAGCCTGCGGTTGACCAGGAACAGGGCGACGGCGATGCCCATGCTCATCGTCGAGTGGTCGCTGACGAACGAGTGGGTGCCGGCCTTGCCGCCGATCAGCACGTCCAGACCGGGATGGTCGACGAACGGGCGCGGGCGGTCGACGATCGCGGCGATCGGGATGTTGGCCAGCTCGGCCAGGGCCACCGCGAGCGGGGCCCAGAGCACGCCGGCCACCGCGACCGGGGCGTCCGGTCTGCGGCGGGCCTGCAGCCAGCCGGCCGTGCACAGGGCGAGCAGGCCGATCAGGATGCCGTACTCGCCCACCCAGGAGACCAGGGAGTCCAGCCACACCGGCGCGGATCTGGCCCAGCCGTTGACGGTCAGGAGGAGTCCGAGGTCCGGATTGGTGGTGTCGGCCAACAGCGTCGACACGCCGTACCTCCTGGGGTCTGCCGCCTGATCAGCTCGGTGGTCTGCTTCATGATCGGATCTCTGCGTGACGCAGAACGACCTGGAACGGCCACAGCGTTCCACGCAGACCGACTGTTATGGAAACTTGACGCAGTGTGCACATATCTGCCACGTCGTCAGTCGGACCTCAGGGCCTGCGGGTCGGTGAGCGCAGGTCCGCCTGTTGCAGCGTCAGCGGTGCGCCGGAGCCGGCGCCGCTGACGGGCGAGGAGGGTGAGGCGGGTGAGGTGAGCGAGGCGGGTGAGGCCGGCGGGGCGGAGGCGGGCGCGGCGGACTGCGCGGTGGGCTGGGGGGTGGGGACGGAGCCGCCGGTGATGGTCCCGGTCACGGAGCGCGCGGGCAGCGCGGCGGCGCCGTCCTGGGTGACCCGGGTGGCGCCGATGTAGTCCCGCTGGTCGATGGTGTCGTAGCGGATCACCGCGTTGGTGTGCGGCGCGTTGATCATGTACCCGCCGCCGACGTAGATGCCCACGTGGTGGATGCTGCGCGGGTCGCCGAGGTCGGTGGCGAAGAAGACCAGGTCGCCCGGGCGCAGCTGGTCGCGCGAGGGGTGCGGCCCGGCGTACCACTGGTCGTTGGCCACCCGGGGCAGGGTGATGCCGACCGAGGCGTAGGCGGCCTGGGTCAGTCCGGAGCAGTCGAACCGGCCCTCCTGCGAGGGCAGGCCCTCACCGCCCCAGAGGTACGGGGTGCCGAGCTTGGTCTGCGCGAAGTAGATGGCGCCGGAGGCCTGCGGGGAGACCGCCACCGTGCTGACCGGGGCGCTGAAGCTCTGCTCCAGCGCCTTGATCGAGCGGACGTAGCCCTGGGTCTCCTGGTAGGCGGGCACGCCGTGGGCGCTGATCACCGCGTACGGGCCGGCGTTGTAGGCGGCCAGCAGGTTGGCCTGCGGGTCGCCGGGCACGTTCGCGGTGTCCTGGGCCAGCGCGCAGTCGTAGGTCGCGGCCGCGGGGATCGCGTCGGCCGGGTCCCAGATGTCCTTGCGGCCGTCGCCGTTGCCGTCCACCCCGTAGGTGGCCCAGGTGCTCTCCAGGAACTGGGCGATGCCGTAGGCACCGGCGGCACTGCGGGCCGTCGGGTCGAAACCGCTCTCCTGGTACAGCTGGGCCGCCAGCATGGGGGGGGAGATCTGCGCGCAGCGCGTGCCCCACTGCTGGATCAGTCCCTGATAGGCGGCGGGGACGGTGCCCGGGGCCAGCGCGAGGCTCGAGCCGCCGGTCTGCCCGACGCCGCTGGCCGCGTACGTGCCGGCGCCGATCAGACCCAGGAAGCCGAATGCAACAGCTCCCGCTGCGGCAGCCGCTCGGGGCCCTTTCCGGAGTACCATCAGCACCATCCCGATGCAGTGTCAGAGTGCTTGCGCCCCAAGGGCAGAGCCTCCGGCGCGACACCGGTACGCATATGCCCCCCGCACGCGCCAGGTCGATCGGCCGACACCCTCACCAGTCTGCTGCAAGGCGTTGCTCAGCGCAATCATCGGAGATACAAAGAGTGAGCGCTATCCTTCGTACGGTGGACATCCTGGCGTACGTGTCCCATGCCTCGCGACCAATCCTCGAGAAGTAGCCAAGTCGACATCAGATCTGGCCAAGAATGGGTCCCAGCTCTTCGCCCGTCGTGGGTGATGGGCCTTGAATTGCCTGATCGGGCGGTGAGACAGGAAATGCACGTGAGTGACTCAGTGAGCAGTGTGGGCAGCACCGTACGCGGATTCGCGACGGGTTACCTGGCCGACGACCCGCCCAAGAAGGGCAACATCGACACCATTATCGGTGGGATTGCCCCGGATTGGGGTCCATTCTCCACGCTGGGGTCGGAGGCCAGGATCATGGTCGAGGTCGTGATGGCGGTGGCCATCCTGGCCTGCCTGGCGATCGCGGTCTGGGGGGCGGCGAAGCAGCGGATCGGCGCCACGGCGATGCGCGACACCTTCAGCGCCGAACAGGGCAAGGGGCTGATCATCGCCGGCCTGACCGGCGTGTTCATCATCGGATCGCTGGGCACTCTGTTCACCATTGTCTACGGCATGGCCATCTGACGATCAGACAGTCGGCCCGGAACCTCCTGGGGCGGCCGCCGCCGGGGTGTCCCGGACCCATCGACCCGCGTCGCCGTCGCCTCGCTCTCCCGTCACCGCGCCGGCCCGCGACAGCTGCGACGCCGACCCGCGACGCGGACCCGAGACGCAAGCCCGGATCGTAACGCTGGAGCCATCCACCGGCTCCCTGTCCCAGGAGGGCCGCCGTGCCGTTGCCCGACGACCAGCCGCACACCCGTACGCGGCTGCCGGTCGGCGAACAGCCCTCCCTGCAACCGTCGGGCCGTCAGCCGCGGCCACTGCGCACCCTGCTGACCATCCTGCTGGTGGTCACCCTGCTGGTGCTCGCCATCTCGATCGCCAACAGCGGCAAGAGCGTGACCGGCGCCGACGGCTCCGGCACCCCCGGCGCGCGCGGGTCGGCCGCGCCGCTGCCGCCCGGCGGCAGCGCGCCCACCGCGCCCAGCGGCGACCAGCCGGTCGCCGGCACCAGCAACGGGGTGGGCGTGGGCTACCCGCACACCGAACAGGGCGCCCAGTCGGCGGCGGCCAACTACGCGGTGGCCCTGGGGGGAACGGACATGCTCAAGGCGGACGGGCGGCGCACGATACTCGCCGCGATCGCCGATCCGGGGGCCAGCGCCGACCTGCAGAGCCGCCTCGACCAGGCGATCACCCCGGACGTGCTGTCCGGCTACGGCCTCGACGCCCAGGCCCAGGCGCCCAAGGGGCTCACCTTCGTCAGCCGCGCGGTCCCGATCGGGACCCGCACGGACGGCTACACCGCCGACACCACCAAGGCCCTGGTGTGGTGCATGGGACTGGGCGGACTCGCGGGCGAGTCCTCCACCAAGCCCGTCACGGCGAACTGGTACACCCTCACCCTCAGCCTGCACTGGACCGGCAGCGACTGGAAGCTCACCGACGTCAGCCGCCAGGCCGGTCCCGCCCCTGTCCCCGCCGACCAACAGGCCGCCACCGCTCAGGAGATCACCGGCGCCGTCCAGCAGTTCGGAGGCTTCCGCTATGCCCGTTGACGGCCGCGAACGGTCCTTCCTGCGCCGCGCCGGCCGCCTCGGGGGCGCGCTGGCCACGGTCCAGCTCGGCGCGCTGCTGGCCGCCCAGCGGGCCTTCGCCGCGCCGAGCCCGGGGGCCTCGCCCAGCGGGGGCGCGAGTCCGAGCCCGTCGGGCTCGCCCAGCGGTGGCAACTGCAACGTCCTTCCCCTGCCCGGTAGCGACGTCTACTGCGCTCAGGGCAACGGCAGCACCCTCCCCGGCTCCTCGACCGTCAACTCCGTCACCGACCCGCTCTCCTCGCTCGCGAAGGGCTGCGCGCAGGCCGCCGCGTGGGTGGTGCGGCAGCTGTCGGGGGCGATCGACGGCACCACGCAGGTGGACTTCACCAACGCCGCCTTCCTGCAGCAGTACGCCGTGGTCTTCGCCGGCTCGACCGTGGTCACGCTGGTGCTGTGGCTGCTCGCGGTGACCAAGCGCGCGGTGCGTGGCGCCCCGCTGACCCAGGCCTTCTCGGAGGCGATCGGCTTCCTGTGGCTCACCGTGGTCGCCTCCGCCTTCACGCCGCTGATCCTCTACACCCTGGTGAGCGCCACCGACGGGCTGACCACCACGATCGCGGCCGGCACCAAGTCGGACACCGGGACGTACCTCGGCGGGTTCGCGGACACCCTGGAGCACGGCAACCTCGGCGGCGGTCCGCTGATCCTGATCTTCGTCTCGCTGGTGGCGGTGCTCGCCGCCGCCCTGCTCTGGGTCGAACTGCTGGTCCGGGCCGCGATGCTGTACGTCGGCGCGCTGCTGGGGACCGCGGTCTACGCCGGCCTGGTGGACAAGCAGCTGTGGAAGCACGTCCGGCGCTGGGCCGGGTTGATGGCCGCCATCGACCTGGCCAAGCCGGTGATCGTGATCATCCTCGGGCTGGCCGGGGCGGTGGCGACCGGCGCCGGTGCCTCGGACGACTTCTCCCGGGTGCTCTCCGGGCTCGCGATCCTCTTCCTGTCGATCTTCGCCAGCAGCGCGATCTACCGCTTCGTGCCCGGCTTCGGGGACGAGATGCTGCACCTGCGCCAGGCCCGGGCCAGCGCCGTCTCGGCGGGCTCGGCGATGATCAACGGACCGGCCAACCTGGTCAAGCAGGGCATCTCGACGCACGGCGGCCGGGACGGCGGCGAGGGCGCGGGCGGCGGTGGTGGCGGTGCGGGCGGCGGTTCGGTCGCGCCGGGCATCGCCGCGCACGCCTCGCGCAGCCCGGCGCCGCCGGCGGCGAAGCCGCCCGCGCCGGCCCCAGCACAGAACCCAGCGAAGGGAGGATGACCGCAGCATGAGCAGCGAACCGCTCGGGCAGTACGGGGGGCAGTACGCCCAGCCGTACGTCCACCAGCGCCGCACCTACCTGATCGGCAAGGCCCGGCCCAACGCGCCGATCGGGCGCAACCGGGAGTCCGGCGAGATCATCCTGATCATCTTCGGCGCCTTCCTCGGGATGCTCTGGGGCCTGCTGATGCCGGTGCTGCCGCTGCGGATCGCCGGGCTGGTGGGTCTGCCGCTGCTGGCCATCGCCGCGGTCTACGTGCCCTACCGGCGCCGGACCTTCTACAAGTGGCTCGAGATCAGCCGCACCTACCGGCGCACCCTGCGCAACGGCCGGGCGGTGTGGCAGTCCGGCGTGATGGACGCCGGGACCAGGTTCGACGGCCGGGAGATCGAGGTCGGCCCGCCGCCGGGGGTGGGACGGCTGCGCTGGCTGAGCGCGCCGTTCGGCCCGGACGAGGTCGGCGTGCTGATGCACCTGGAGCGCCGCACGGTCACCGCGGCGATCGAGATCGAGGGGCCCGGTGTCGGCCTGCGCGACTCGGAGGACCAGGAGGCGCTGGTCGACCGGTTCGGCACGCTGCTCAAGCACGTCGCCAACGGCGACGGCTTCGTGACCCGGCTGCAGATCCTGGCCCGGACCCTGCCGGCCGACCCGGACGCGCACGCCAAGGACGTCGAGCGGCGCGGCGACCAGCGCTCCCCGAACTGGCTGAAGGACTCCTACGACCAGCTGCAGTCGATGGTCTCCACCTCCTCCGAGCAGCACCGCGCCTACCTGGTGGCGTGCATGCACTACAACCGGGACCTGGCCGCCGAGGCGCACGCGATGGGCCGCAGCGCCTTCGACACCGGATCGGCCAACCGGCAGCTCCGTGACGACGACGGCCTCGCGGCGGTGATGGCGCGCGAGCTCACCGACATCTGCGCGCGGCTGGCCGAGGCGGACATCCGGGTGCGCCAGCCGCTGGGACAGGCCCGGCTCTCCTCGCTGCTGCACTCGATGTACGACCCGGACCACCCCATCGACCACATCCAGGCGATGTCCCAGCGCAACGCCTGGCCGGCCGAACTGGACGCCACGCACCCGCAGTTCCTGCAGGCCAAGACCCGTGAGTCGCAGACCCGCGAGCCCTGGTGCCACGCGACGGCCTGGGTCAAGGAGTGGCCGCTCACCCCGGTGGGCGTCAACTTCCTGGCCCCGCTGCTGGTGCACACTCCGGACGTGATCCGCACGGTGGCCGTCACGATGGACCTGGAGCCCACCGACGTGGCGATCGAGCGGATGCTCACCGAGAAGACCAACGACGAGGCCGAGGCCAGCCGGGCCGCCAAGATGAACCGGACGGTGGACCCGCGCGACCTGGCGCACACCGGCCGGGTCGACCAGCGCGGTGACGACCTGGCCTCCGGCGCCGCCGGGGTGAACCTGGTCGGCTACATCACGGTCTCCTCGCGCAGTCCCGAGGCGCTGGCGCGCGACAAGCGCACCATCCGGGCCTCGGCCGGCAAGAGTTACCTCAAGCTGGAGTGGTGCGATCGCGAGCACCACCGGGCGTTCGTCAACACCCTCCCGTTCGCCACCGGCATCCGCCGCTGACCCTCCCGGAGACCCTCGTGGCGTTTGGCAATCTCACCGACGCCTTCACCAGCCTGATGTTCGGCAAGGTGGAGACCACCCGGCTGCCCGTGCGCACCTCCACCGGGCAGGCCCAGGCGGTCTACCTGCCGACCGCCGCGCCGGGCCTGGGGGACTCCGGGGTGATCATCGGCCGCGAGGTGTACAGCGGCAAGGGGTACGTCTACGACCCCTTCCAGCTCTACGGGCAGCAGCTGCCGGCGCCGCACTGGCTGGTGCTGGGGGAGTCCGGCAACGGCAAGTCGGCGCTGGAGAAGACCTACGTGCTGCGGCAGTTGAGGTTCCGCGACCGGCAGGTGGTGGTGCTGGACGCGCAGGGCGAGGACGGCGTCGGCGAGTGGAACCTGATCGCCGAGGCGCTCGGCATAAAGTCCATCCGGCTGGACCCGATGGCGGCCCGCGACGGCGGCGTCAAGCTCAATCCGCTCGACCCGGCGATCACCACCACCGGCCAGCTCTCGCTGCTGCGCACCATCATCGAGGTGGCGATGGGCCGCGGGCTGGAGGAGCGGGCCGGCTTCGCGCTCAAGGCCGCGCACGCCCACGTGCGGGCCACCGTGACGGACCGGCAGCCGATCCTGGGCGACATCATCGACACCCTGCGCCGCCCGGACCTCTCCTCGGTGGAGTCGCTCGGCGTCGATCCGCAGGAGGTGCAGTCCTGGGGCCTGGACGTGGCCCTGGTGCTGGACCGGCTGGTCGACGGTGACCTGCGCGGCATGTTCGACGGCCCGACCGCGGACGGCATCGACCTGGACGCGCCGCTGATCGTCTTCGACCTCTCGCACATCGACCGCAACTCCATCGCGATGCCGATCCTGATGGCGATCGTCGGCGTCTGGCTGGAGCACACCTGGATCCGGCCCGACCGGCGCAAGCGGATCTTCCTGGTCGAAGAGGCGTGGCACATCATCAACAGCCCCTTCGTGGCCCAACTCTTCCAGCGGCTGCTGAAGTTCGGCCGCCGGCTGGGCCTGTCCTTCGTGGCGGTGGTCCACCACCTCTCCGACGTGGTGGACGGCGCGGCGGCCAAGGAGGCCTCCGCGATCCTCAAGATGGCCTCCACCCGCACGATCTACATGCAGAAGGCCGACGAGGCCAGAGCCACCGGCCGGGTGCTGGGCCTGCCGCGCTGGGCGGTGGAGATCATCCCGACCCTCTCGCCCGGCATCGCGGTCTGGGACGTCAACGGCAACGTGCAGGTGGTCAAGCACATCATCACCGACGTCGAGCGCCCGCTGGTCTACACCGACCGCGCGATGACCGAGGACGCGGTGGCCGAACGGACCCGCGCCGAGCGGCAGTTGGCGGCCGAGCCGGGCGTCTGAGCAGGTCGGACGGACGGTCGACCAGGTGGCCGGGCCGGGGCGGGGACGCCCCGCCCGCCTCCGATGTTAAAGAAATACTCCCGTTCCGTTCAAAGCCCTGCCAACTACGCGCGTCAACCCTAAGCTGCACTGGTCGCTCAGCACATGTGACACCAGCCGTCGGCCCGGCCCCACCCGTGGGGCCACCAAGGTGCAGGGGACCCTGACTGATGCCCAACCTTCGTTTCCGTCAACGCGCCGTCCACCGCGCGGCGTTCACGGCCGCTGCCACCGCGGGCCTGGTCGGCGCGCTGCTGGCCCCGGGGGTGGCCCAGGCGGCCAACGCCCACCAGCCGCGGCTGGCCAACCTGCAGTTGCTCGCGATCAACGACGTGCACGGCAACCTGGAGCCGCCCGCCGGCTCCTCCGGCACCGTCCAGGAGATCGACCCGGTGACCGGCAGGACCGTCGCCACGCCGGCCGGCGGCCTGGAGTACCTGGCCACCGCGCTGCGCCAGGCGCGGGAGGGCGCCGACGACTCGATCACCGTGGCGGCGGGCGACATCGTCGGCGCCAGCCCGCTGATCTCCGGCCTCTTCCACGACGAGCCGACCATCGAGGCGATGGACGAACTCGGCCTGGACGTCACGGCGGTGGGCAACCACGAGTTCGACGAGGGAGCGGCCGAACTGCGCCGCCTGCAGGACGGCGGCTGCCACCCGGTGGACGGCTGCTACGCCCCCGGCCGCACCTTCAAGGGCGCCAACTTCAACTACCTCGCGGCGAACGTCACCGACGACAGGACCCACCGCACGATCCTGCCGCCGTACTGGATCACCAAGTCGCAGGGCGTCAAGATCGGCTTCATCGGCGTGACCCTGCAGGGCACCCCGAACATCGTCACCGCCGCGGGCGTGCAGGGCCTGTCGTTCGGCAACGAGGTCGCCACCATCAACAAGTACGCCGCCGAGCTCAAGAGCAAGGGCGTCAACTCGATCGTGGCGCTCGTGCACGAGGGCGGGTACCCGGCCAGCAACGTCTACAACTACGACTGCGGGGCCGGTGGTTCGGGTCTGTCCGGGCCGATCGTCGACATCGCGAAGAACATCGACCCGGCGGTCGGCGCGATCGTCACCGGCCACACCCACAACGCCTACGCCTGCATGATCCCGGACCCCAACGGCGTGCCGCGCTCGGTCACCAGCGCCGCCTCCTTCGGGCGGCTCTACACCGAGATCGACCTGCAGCTCGACAGGAGCACCGGCACCATCGTGCGCCCCTCGGTCAAGGCCGCGAACCACATCGTGCGACGCGACGTGCCCAAGGCCGCCGACCTGACCAGCCTGATCGACTACTACCGCACGCTCGCGGCGCCGATCGCCAACCGGCCGGTCGGCTACATCGGCGCGGACATCAACGGCCGTGGCAGCAGCGACTTCGAGAAGCCCGGCGGTGACCTGATCGCCGACGCCCAGCTGGCCGGGATGTCGGCGCCGAGCCTGGGCGGTGCGCAGGTCGCCTTCATGAACCCCGGCGGCATCCGCTCCGACTTCGTCTACAAGGCCACCGGGGCCGAGGGCGACGGCGTGGTCACCTACGCCGAGGCCTACACGGTCCAGCCGTTCACCAACATGATGCAGGTCAAGACCCTCACCGGGGCCCAACTGCTCGACGTGCTGCGCCAGCAGGTCAGCGGCCTCAACCTGGCCGCGCCCAAGATCCTGCAGCCCTCGGCGAACCTGCACTACACGCTGGACCTGACGAAGAGCGGTGCGGACCGGATCGTCACCGACTCGGTGCGCCTGGGCGGTGCGCCGATCGACCCGGCCGCCACCTACCGCGTCGCGGCCAACGAGTTCCTGGCCGGCGGCGGCGACGGCTTCCCGGCCTTCGCGGCCGGGACGAACAAGCTGGTCGGCCCCTCCGACCTGGACGTGCTGGTCGCCTACCTGGGCGCGCACAGCTCGCCCAGCAGCCCGCTGGCGGCGCCGGCCCGGGACCGGATCACGGTCCTGGGTGCCGGCAGCGATCAGGACTGATCCGGTCCCCGGTCCGCCGGGGTCGGCACCGGCGGCTCCGCCGCACCCGGCAACCGCACGGTTGCCTGGGTGCCGGGGCCGCCGTCCTGTGCGGGGCCCAGCGCCACCTCGCCGCCGGAGTCCCGGATGGTCTGCGCCACGATCGACAGGCCCAGCCCGGAGCCGGGCAGCTGGCGCGAGGACGGTGAGCGCCAGAACCGGTCGAAGACGTACTGCAGTTCCTCCGGCGGGATCCCCGGGCCGTGGTCGCGCACGATCAACCGCCCGTCGTGCAGGGCGACTTCGATGGTGCCGGCCGGTGGGCTGTACTTCACCGCGTTGTCCAGCAGGTTCATCACCGCCCGTTCCAGCGTGGCCGGGTCGGCGTGTACGTACCAGGGGTCCAGGACGACGTCGTAGCTCAGGCCCGGCCCGCGCAGCTTGGCGCGCTCGACGGCCCGGCCGGTGATCTCGTGCAGCGCGACGATGGCGGTGTTCTGCCCCGGCCGCGGCGAGTCGGGCCGGGAGAGCTGCAACAGGTCGCCGATGAGCAGGGTCAGTTCCTGCATCTGCGCCTTCATCGAGGCCAGCAGCTTGGTGCGGGTGGCCGGCGGCAGCGGGCGGCCGGTGTCGTCGCTGCGGATCAGCAGGTCGACGTTGGTGCGCAGCGAGGTGAGCGGGGTGCGCAGTTCGTGGCCGGCGTCGGCGATCAGCCGGGTCTGCCGCTCGCGGGAGTTGGCGAGCGCGGTGCTCATCGAGTTGAACGAGCTGGAGAGCCGGGCGATCTCGTCGTGCCCGTGCACCGGGATGGTGCCGCCGACCTCCTCGGTGCGGGCGATGTGCTCGACCACGTCGGTCAGGTCGTGCACCGGCTTGAGCGCCGCCCGGGCGACCACCCGGCCCGTTATCCCGGCGGCCAGCGCGCCGACCGCGGCGACGCCGAGCAGCAGCAGGGCGAGCTGCTGGAGGGAGTCGTCGACCTTGTTGAGCGGAGTGGAGGTGAGCAGCACGTAGTTGACGTGCGAGCGCGGGTCCTGGATGTGGCTCAGCCGTACGATGGCGCGCTCGCCGTTGAGGTAACTGCCGTAGCGGTACTCGACCTGGTCGCGCCCGAGGACGAGCGCGTCCTGGTCGGAGGGCTGCACCTTGACGACGGCGGAGGGGTTGGCGCCGATCGCCAGGCAGACCTGGCTGCCGTCGCTGGTGAGCAGCTGGCTGTCCCAGCGGTTGGGGCGGGTGGTCAGCGCCGGGTACTGGTGGGCCAGGGTGTTGTTGGCGGCCTGCAGCTCGGTCACGGCGGCCTGCGGGGTGGCCGCGCAGACGGTGTTGACGTCGAGCATCGGCAGCGTGGGCAGGCCGGCGGGCGCCGCCGCGAGTTGCTGGCGCTGCAGGTCGTACAGCTTCTCGCGGACGATGAACCAGCACGCCACCGAGCAGGCCGTGATCGCCACCGCCACCGCCAGTGAGGCCAGGATCGCCAGCCGGCTGCGCAGCGATCTCTTGCGGTACCAGCCGGTGAGCCGCCCCCGTCGTACCTCTGTCTGCGTCATCGTCCTCAGGCCGCCGAGCCGCTGGGTGCGCGCAGCGCGTAGCCGACGCCGCGCACGGTCTGGATCAGCCGCGGCATGCCGCCCTGCTCGGTCTTGCGGCGCAGGTACATCACGTACACGTCCAGCGAGTTGGAGGAGGGCTCGAAGTCGAAGCCCCAGACCGCCTTGAGGATCTGCTCGCGGGTCAGCACCTGGCGCGGGTGCGCCAGGAACATCTCCAGCAGCATGAACTCGGTGCGGGTGAGCTCGACCGGGCGCCCGTCGCGGGTGACCTCGCGGGTGGCGGTGTTCATCCGCAGGTCGGCGAAGGCGAGCACCTCGGAGTCGTCCTCGACGGCGGTGGCCCGGGCCGCGGCCTCGGTGGCGAGCGCGTTGCGGCGCAGCAGGGCGCGGACCCGGGCGAGCAGTTCGTCGAGTTCGAAGGGCTTGGCGAGGTAGTCGTCGGCGCCCACGTCCAGGCCGGTGACCCGGTCCCCGACGGCGTCGCGGGCGGTGAGCATCAGCACCGGCGCGGTGTCGCCGCGCGAGCGCATCCGGCGCACCGCGGTGAGGCCGTCCATCCGCGGCATCATGATGTCGAGCAGCACCAGGTCGGGCTGGTCGCGTTCGACGGCCTCCAGGGCCTCGTAGCCGTCGGTGGCGGTGGTGACCTCGTAGCCCTCGAAGGCGAGGCTGCTCTCCAGGGCGTCCCGCAGGGCGGGTTCGTCGTCGACCACGAGCAGTCGGGCCGGGGCGGCCTGCTGCTCGGCAGGAGTGCGGTCGTCGGCGGGGGGAGTCATCGGCGGTCTGGCCCTCTCTGGGTCCGGAAGGGGTCTTGCCATTGTGCGGGGTGACTGCGGGGGAACGGGGGCGGCCGGCCGGCGGGATTACAGCGTCTGCCCGGCCTGCATCCTGGGCAGCACCTGCTGGACGGCGTTGATCGGGATGGCGAAGCCGAGGCCCACGCTGCCGGCCTGGTTGGTGCCGGCGGCGCTGGAGCTGGAGCCGCTGCCGGAGTACATCGCGGAGTTGATGCCGATGACCTGCCCGCCGGCGTTGATCAGCGGGCCGCCGGAGTTGCCGGGGTTGAGGGCGGCGTCGGTCTGCAGGGCCTGGTAGGTCGCGGTGTCGGTGCCGGTGGAGTTCGAGCCGGAGCCGCCCGAGCCGCCCGAGCCGCCGGAGGAGCGGCCGCCGAAGCCGGGCAGGTTCGGGAAGCCGAACCCGCCGTTGCCGCGCGTCGAGCCCTCGTCGACCTGGACGGTGACCTGACGGTTCTTGGCGCTGATGATGCCGGAGGTGACGGTGCCGGTCAGGCCCTCGGGATTGCCGATGGCCACCACCGAGTCGCCGACCGCGACGGAGTCGGAGTTGCCGAGGACGGCCGGGGTCAGGCCGGTGCGGCCGCCTGCGGTGATCACCGCGACGTCCAGCGACTTGTCGGTGCCGGTGACCGTGCCGCCGGCCTTGGAGCCGTCCTGGAAGGTGATGCCGATGGTGCCGCCGTCGCTGACGGCGCCGGAGATCACGTGGTAGTTGGTGAGGATCTGCCCGTTCGCGGTGAGGATCACCCCGGTGCCGGTCGCGGTGCCCTGGCTGGTCTGCACGGTGATCTGGACGACGCTGGGGGAGACCGCGCCGGCGATGGCGGCCACGTTCGCCGTCCCGTCGGCCCGGGCGGCCACCGGGCTGACGACGGTGCTGCCGGCGGTGGCGGCGCTGTGCTCACTGGCGCCGGCCAGCGTGCCGCCGGCCAGTCCGCCCAGCACGGCGGCGACCGCGGCGACGGCGGTCACCAGGGCGAGCCGGCCGCGCAGCAGACCGCCGCGGGCGGCCCGCCGGGCGTGTCCGGGGGAGCCGGGCGGCGTGCCCTGCGGGTCGGTGCCGTGCGGGTCGCCGCCGTCGGGGTCCCCGTCGTAGGGGTCCTGGGCGAAGGCCGTGGCGGACGGTTCGGCGGACGGCTCGGCGAAGGAGGCGTAGCCGTGGAGGTACTGAGCAGTGGGAGCCTCCGCCGGCATCGGCGGGAGGGGGTGCCCCGACTCATCTGCGGTACTGCGGTGCTGGTCGCTCATGGACCCAACGTCCGCCCACCGGATGAAGATCTCATGAGAGTGGGGTCAGAACGGCCAGAGAAGCCCGTTGACTTCTCATAAAGACCCGCTACTGTGCGGCCTGCTCGTCGCCGCAGCCGCAGGAGCGCCGGACCACCAGCCGGGAGGGGAACTTCCGCACCCGCTCGGTGTCCGAGCCCGGCACCATCAGCGAGTCGTCCAGCACCAGGTCGACGGCGGCCCGCGCCATCGCCTCCCGCTCGCTGGCGATGGTGGTCAGCGGCGGGTCGGCCAGCGCGGCCTCGGGGATGTCGTCGAAGCCCGCCACCGCCAGGTCCTGCGGCACCCGCAGGCCGACCTCGCGGGCCGCCCGCAGGACGCCGATGGCCTGGTCGTCGGTGGAGCAGAAGATGGCCGGCGGCCGGTCGGGCGAGCGCAGCAGCTCGACGGCCACCTCGTAGGCGCCGTACCGGTGGAAGGGCGCGTCGACCAGGTGCGGGGCGCTGTCCAGGCCGTGCGCGTCCATCGCCCGCTGCCAGCCCTCGACGTGGTCGATGACCGGGTCGCCGGGCGCGGGGAAGGCGACCGGGCCGCCGAAGCAGGCCACGTAGGGGTAGCCGTGCACCTCGAGCAGGTGGCGGACGGCCAGTTCGGCGCCGCCCACGTCGTCGGTGACCACCGAGACGTCGTCGATGGTGTCGGGCCGCCGGCTCAGCAGGACGACCTTGGCGCCCTCCATGGTGGCGAACTCCTTGGCCGCGCGCTGCGGGGCGCCCTGGCTGACCAGGATCAGGCCGGAGACCCGCATCCCGAGGAACGCCTGGATGTAGTGCATCTCGCGGTCGTCGACGTAGTCCGAGTTGCCGATCAGGACCAGCTTGCCGCGGTCGGAGGCGGCGCGTTCGACCGCGTGCGCCATCTCGGCGAAGAAGGGCTGGCGGGCGTCCGGCACGATCATGCCGATCAGGTTGGTCCGCCGGGAGGCCATCGCCTGCGCGACGCTGTTCGGCCGGTAGCCGAGCTGCTCGATCGCGGCGAGCACCTTCTCCTTGGTCGCGGGCGCGACAGGGCGCGGTCCGTCGTTGATGACATAGCTGACGACCGCGGTCGAGGTCCCAGCCAGTCGGGCTACATCGTCGCGCGTCACCTTGGCCACGCACGGAGTCTACGCGTGTTTGTCCAGTGGGCGCCGGGTGGGCCCGCCACCGTCACCGCCCGGCCCCGCCGTGGCGGTGGGGCCGGGCCGCGGTCAGGACTCCAGCGCGCCGGCGACGGCCTGCTCGGCGGCCTGCTCCGCGACGTCCCGCTCGACCGCGCCGCGCTCCCCGCGCTCGCCCTGCGAGGGCACCACGAAGCGGTAGCCGACGTTGCGCACGGTGCCGATCAGCTGCTCGTGCTCGACGCCGAGCTTGGCGCGCAGCCGGCGGACGTGGACGTCCACCGTCCGGGTGCCGCCGAAGTAGTCGTAGCCCCAGACCTCCTGCAGCAGCTGCGCGCGGGTGAAGACCCGGCCGGGGTGCTGGGCGAGGTACTTGAGCAGCTCGAACTCCTTGAAGGTGAGGTCGAGCACCCGGCCCTTGAGCTTGGCCGAGTAGGTCGCCTCGTCCACCGAGAGGTCGCCGTTGCGGATCTCCATCGGGGAGTCGTCCACAGCGGCCTGCTGCTGGCGTCCGGTGGCCAGTCGCAGCCGGGCCTCGACCTCGGCGGGGCCCGCGGTGTCGAGCAGCACGTCGTCGACGCCCCACTCGGCGGTGACGGCGGCCAGCCCGCCCTCGGTGACCACCAGGATCAGCGGCGCGCTGACGCCGGTGGAGCGCAGCAGCTGGCACAGGCTGCGGATCTGCGGCAGGTCGCGCCGGCCGTCGACCAGTATGACGTCGGCACTGGGGGTGTCGACCAGGGCCGATCCTTCGGCCGGGGCCACCCGCACCTGGTGCAGCAGCAGCCCCAGGGCCGGCAGCACCTCCGCCGAGGGCTGCAGCGCGTTGGTGAGCAGGAGGAGAGAACTCATACCCGGGTCGTCCCCTTTCCGGGTCGTCGCGGTCGCGTGACAGCGGAGGACTCGTGGGTGCGCAGAGCGGGCCGGGGCGCCGGGCCGGGGTCCCGCAACCCCGCTCGGCACAACGCTGCCCTGCTCATCCGCGAACCGTCCGCTCTTCTCCCCGGACCAGCTGCGTGCACGTCGTTGTGCGGCACCTGGCACGGGTGGGCTACCACTCGCAAGGACGTCCGTATCGGTGTCCTGAAAGCACAAAAGGACCCGGGGGCGACTCTGCCCGGATCCCTTACGCCATGAGAATAGCCCAACACGCCGGGTCGGCGAAGGGTCCGTGCGACGTGATCCCGCTCGCGTTCGGTGCCGTGCGCCCCCGGTGCGACCGGGCTGGCCTGCGTGATTCCCGCTCGAACGGATGACGGGGCCATCATGGAGCACGGCATCGACCGGCACCGTCCGTGTACACCTTCGAAAAGGGGCCGCCATGACCGCGACCACCGAACCCACCGCCCTGGTGACCGGGACCATCCGTTACTGGGCCGCCGCCAAGGCCGAGGCCGGCCGGTCCGAGGATCCGTACCGCGCCGCCACGCTGGCCCAGGCGCTGGACCAGGCCCGGGCCGCGCACGCGGACCGGCCGGGGTTCGTCCGAGTGCTGGGCATCTGTTCCTTCCTGGTGGACAGCGAGCCGGTGGGCGGGCGCGACCACGCCACCGTGGCGCTGAGCGAGGGCGGCACGGTCGAGGTGCTGCCGCCCTTCGCCGGCGGCTGACCGTCCCGGGACGCGGGGCGGTGGGGCCGCGGCCGTCCCGGGTCGCGGCCCTGCCGCCCCGCGGCTACGGCTCCACCCCGCCGGTGGTCGCGGAACCATGGTTCTGGTCAGATCGTCGTATCGCTCGATAGGGCGACCACGGACGGGGGAGAGTTCTCGATGCGGATCTGGATCAAAGCGGCCGTCGCCGTCCTGGTGCTGGGCGGGCTGCTGGTGGGCGCCGACCGGATCGCGCTGAACGTGGCCGAGGGCCAGGCGGCGGACCGGCTCGCCGGCCGGCAGGGCCTGAGCGGCAAGCCCTCGGTGACCATCGAGGACTTCCCCTTCCTGACCGACCTGCTGAGCCGCAAGGTGGACCGGGTCAAGCTGTCCGCCGACAGCGTCCAGCTCACCGGCGGCGGGCGCACCTTCCAACTCAGCGACTTCTCCGCCCGGTTGACCGGGGTTCAGGTCGGCGACGACGACCGGTCGGCGACCGTCGACTCCGGTGCCGGCTCGGGGCGGATCAGCTACCAGCAGGCGCACGACCTGCTGGGTCTGGACGGCCGCAGCAGCCTCGGGTACGGCGGGCCCGGCCGGCTGAAGGTCACCGTCGAGGTGCTCGGGCAGAAGGTCTCCACCACCGTGAAGCTGCGCACCGAGGGCAACAAGGTGCTGGTGGACAGCGTCGGCGACGTGCCCGGGGTGGGATCGCTGCCGGGGGTGAGCACGATGGTGTCCTCGGCGATCGGCTCGCACAGCTTCGCCCTGGACGGGATGCCCGTGGGACTGGACCTCAGCGAGGTGAACCCGCAGGCCGACGGGCTGTCGCTGGCCTTCCAGGGCACCAAGGTGCAGCTGGTCGGCTGACCGCCGGGCGGCGCGGAGCGGGGCGGGGCAAGGCCAAGCAGGGGTCAAATCCCAGTATGCGAACATCCTGGTCTCGCCATTCGATACGCTGGTGACAGAGCCGCTCCTCGGTCCCTAGCATCGTCCACATGAAGCGACAGGCGGACCTCACAAAGCGGCGGGCGGTAGACCTCTGCCGCGTGGCTGCCTGCCTGTGTCGAATGCGCTGACCGGCGGCCTGCTCCGGCAGAATTGACCCGCCACCACGCCCGCTTTCCGGCCTGCTTGGGCAGATCCGCCCGCAGCCGCCCCTGAATTCCGCCTGACGGCTCCCTGTCCCGGCACTCGGCCGGCAGGGACTTCCCGCTCCGCCCCGTCCCACTATCCGGACAGATTTTCGGACAAGTGGCTCGGATGCTCGGACCGGGCCCGGCCGGGCGCCTCTCACCTTCCGCCAACCGCCCCCGGATGGAGACACATCACATGAGCCGCAGCGACGTCCTGGTCGACGCCGACTGGGTCCAGGCCCACCTGGACGACCCGAAGGTCGTCATCGTCGAGGTGGACGAGGACACGTCCGCGTACGACAAGAACCACATCCGCAACGCGGTGCGGATCGACTGGAAGAAGGACCTCCAGGACCCGGTCCGCCGCGACTTCGTCGACCAGGCGGGCTTCGAGGCGCTGCTCAGCGCCAAGGGCATCGCCAACGACGACACCGTGGTGCTCTACGGCGGCAACAACAACTGGTTCGCCTCCTACGCCTTCTGGTACTTCAAGCTGTACGGCCACGGCGACGTCCGCCTGCTGGACGGCGGCCGCAAGAAGTGGGAGCTGGACTCCCGCGACCTGGTCGACGGCGCCGAGGTGCCCAGCCGCCCGGCCACCGAGTACCGGGCGCAGGCCCAGGACACCTCGATCCGCGCCTTCCGCGACGACGTGGTCGCCGCGATCGGCAACAAGAACCTGGTCGACGTCCGCTCGCCCGACGAGTTCTCGGGCCGCCTGCTCGCCCCGGCCCACCTCCCGCAGGAGCAGTCGCAGCGCCCCGGCCACGTGCCGAGCGCCCGCAACATCCCGTGGTCGAAGAACGCCAACGACGACGGCACCTTCAAGTCGGACGAGGAGCTCCGGGCCCTCTACGCGGCCGAGGGCGTGGACCTCGAGCAGGACACCATCGCCTACTGCCGGATCGGCGAGCGCTCCGCGCTCACCTGGTTCGTGCTGCACCAGCTGCTGGGCCAGCAGAGCGTCCGCAACTACGACGGTTCGTGGACCGAGTACGGCAGCCTGGTGGGCGTGCCGATCGAGATCGGCGCCTGAGTACCGCACTGCGGCAGGAAGCAAGGAGACCAAGACATGTGTGGTGCGAAGGCCGGCGGGCCGGATCTGGCAGGAGTTGACGTGGCGATCGAGACCATCATCCAGGGGTCGGTGACCCGGGACGGCGAGCCCGTCACCGGCTACGTCCGACTGCTCAACGAGGGCGGCGAGTTCACCGCCGAGGTGCCCACCTCGGCCACCGGGCAGTTCCGCTTCTTCGCGGCCCCCGGCAAGTGGACCGTGCGCGCGCTGGTGCCCGGTGCGACCGTGGACCGCGTGGTGGTCGCCTCCCAGGGCGCCCAGACCGAGGTGCCGATCGCGGTCTGACCCGTGAGCGGCGGGGGCTCCTCGTCGTGCGGCCCGGCGCCGTACCGTGGAGGGGTGCAGCAGCGGCGCCGGCGGATGTACTACTTCGTGATGATGGGCGTGTGCCTGGGGCTCTTCGTCCTGGCCTGGGGCGTGGTGCGCTTCTTCTCGGTGGGCGCGGCGATCGGCCTGTGCCTGGTCGCCATGGTGATCCCGCCGCTGGCCGCGGTCTTCGCCAACCGGCGCGACCCCGAGGACGACTGGTGGCAGGACCCGCGCTGGGACGATCCGGGCTGGGACGAACCCGGTCACGACCGCGACCGCCCCGACCGCGAGCCGCCCGGGGCCGCTCCGCCGAGGGCCGACCGTCCGGGGCCCGACCGTCCCGGCTCCGACCGTCCCGGTTCCGACCGTCCGGGGCCCGAGCGGTAGCGCCGGGTCAGTAGACGAGTGCCTGCACGCCGTCGGCCATGATCTCACTGAGGAAGACCTGAGCGCCCGCGATGCGGACACCCGCCACGGTGTCGTCCTGCGCGATCCCGCGCCGCGCGGCGCACTGGGTGCAGAGCGTGAGCGTCCCGGCGGCCAGCACCGCCTCCAGCAGGTCGGGCAGCGGCGCGGCGTGCGGCAGCTCGAACTCGGCGGCCCGGCCCGGCAGCGCGAACCAGGACGCCTCCCCGGTCAGCCAGAGCGAGACCTCCACGCCGCTGGCGACCGCGACGGCCGCGACCGTGAACGCCTGCGAGCACCGCTCGGGCGCATCGGCTCCGGCGGTGACCTTGATGACCAGCTTCTTCGACACGCCGTCAGCCTAGACCCGCCCGGCGCGGCCGTGTGGCGGGCCTCACCGCGTCGGGCGGATCACCGACCGATAGACTCGGCGCCGTCCTCAGTCCGTCCGCATCACCGCACCGGGAGCCCCGCCGTGAGTGGTCTCGAAATCTTCTACACCAGCCTGCTGGTCATCGTCGGCGTCGTGATCGCCTGGTTCGCCATCTTCTCCGTGATGAAGCTCTACCAGGGCCAGCGCTGACCCCTCCCGTACGGTTGAGGTAGCCCGACCGCCCACGACTGCGACCAGGACCATGATCGAGATCCCCTCAGACCTCCACAAGGACGTCGTCCCGCTGGCCTTCCTCCTCGGCACCTGGGAGGGCGCGGGCGTCTTCGCGCCGCTGCCCGGCCAGGAGGGTGCTCAGGAGAAGTGCAACTTCGGTCAGGAGGTCGTCTTCCGCCACGACGGCCGGCCGTTCCTGGAGTTCCGCTCCCGCACCTGGGTGCTGGACGACGAGGGCGAGAAGGTCCGCCCGCTGGAGAACGAGCACGCCTTCTGGCGGATCACCAGCAACCAGCACGGCACCAGCGGCGAGCGCGGCGTGGAGATCTCGATGCTGCGCGACGACGGCACGGTCGAGGTCTGGTACGGCGAGCTCGCCGACGGCAAGCCGCAGATCAACGTGGCCACCGACGCGGTCGCCCGGATCGAGGGCTCGGCCCCGTACAGCGGCGGCAAGCGGCTCTACGGCTTCGTCAACGACGAACTGCTCTGGGTCGGCGAGAAGGCCGCCCCCGAGGTGCCGCTGCGCCCGTACATGTCCGCGCAGCTCAAGAAGGTGCTCAGCCCCGCCCAGCTGATCAAGGACATCAACGACCTGCCGGACGACGGGATCGCCTTCTTCCGCTGAGTCCGCCGCGAGGCCGCTGCCGCACCCCTCGCCGCACCTGCCGTCGGGCCCCGGCCGGGCCCACGGTCGGGTCCAGACCGGGGGTCGGTCCCTACACTGGTCGCAAGGACCTCGATCTGGGCAGGGACACCATCGTGGCGAACAACGGGACGGCCGCTTCCAGCGACTGGAAGACCGATCTGCGCGAGCGCGGCTACCGGCTCACCCCCCAGCGGCAGCTGGTGCTGGAGGCGGTCGACGTGCTGGACCACGCGACCCCGGACGAGATCCTCCACCAGGTCCGGCTGACCGCCAGCGGGGTCAACATCTCCACGGTCTACCGGACCCTGGAGCTGCTGGAGGAACTCGGCCTGGTGTCGCACGCCCACCTGGGCCACGGCGCGCCGACGTACCACCTGGCCGGCCGTCACCACCACCTGCACCTGGTCTGCCGGGACTGCGAGAAGGTGACCGAGACGGACACCGCGATCGCCGCCCCGCTGATCGACAGCCTGCGCGCCCAGCACGGCTTCGACACCGACCTCAAGCACTTCGCGATCTTCGGCCGCTGCGCCGACTGCACCGCCAGGCTCGCCCAGCCGCAGGCCTAGCCCGCGCGAGTCGTAAGCTGGCGGGCATGAAGAGTCCGCTGCTGTCCCTGCCCGGAGCCGTCCCCGCCGAGGGTGCCGACGAGGGCGTCGCGGCCCACTACGGCGACCTGTTCCGCGAGCAGCGGGAGTTGGCCGCCGGCCGGGCCTTCGTGGACCTCTCGCACCGCGGGGTGCTCACCGTCACCGGCCCCGACCGGCTGAGCTGGTTGCACCTGCTGCTCACCCAGCACGTCAGTGAACTGCCGCCGCAGCAGGCGGTGGAGGCGCTGGTGCTCTCCCCGAACGGGCACGTCGAGCACGCCCTGTACCTGGTCGACGACGGCACCACCACCTGGGCGCACGTCGAGCCCGGCACGCTGCCGGCGCTGGTCGAGTACCTGGAGCGGATGAAGTTCATGTACCGGGTGGAGATCACCGACGCCACCGGGCAGTTCGCGGTCGTCCACCTGCCGGCCGGCTCCACCGCGCCGATCACCGGTGCCGCCGCCGTGCGCGAACTCCCCTACGGTCGCGACCTGTTCCTGCCCCGCGCCGAACTGGCCGAGCTGGCAAAGGGGTTCGGCTCGCCGGCCGGGAGCTGGGCGTACGAGGCGCTGCGCATCGAGGGGCACCGCCCGCGGCTCGGCTTCGAGACCGACCACCGCACCATCCCGCACGAAGTCGACTGGCTGGCGACCGCGGTGCACCTGAACAAGGGCTGCTACCGCGGCCAGGAGACGGTGGCCCGGGTGCACAACCTGGGCAAGCCGCCGCGCCGGCTGGTCTTCCTGCACCTGGACGGCACCGAGGAGGTGCTGCCGCCGCACGGCAGCGAGATCAGGCTGGCCTCCGAGGGCCCGCAGAGCCGCCCGCTGGGCTTCGTGACCTCCTCGGCCCGCCACCACGAGCTGGGCCCGGTCGCGCTCGCCCTGGTCAAGCGCAACGTCCCGGTGGACGCCGTGCTGCTGGCCGGCAGCGTCCCCGCCACCCAGGACGTCGTGGTCGCGCCCTGATTCCGGCTCGGTTCGCCTCCGGGCGCTCCTGACCCGGTGTCGACGCTCCTCCCTCCGGCGCTCCCTCCTTCGTCGGTCGCTTGTCGCTCTCCCTCCTTGCCCGCCAGCGGGCAGGAGGGGCCCTTCTCTCGACACCGGCGCGCCCTTCGGCTCACTCGCACCCCTCCGGCGCGGTTCGCCTCCGGGCGCTCCTGGCCGGTGTCCCGGCAGGGCGTCTCAGACCTCCAGCAGGACGGTGAACGGCCCGTCGTTCACCAGGGAGACCTTCATGTCCGCCCCGAACCGTCCGGTCTGCACGGTGGCGCCCAGCGCCCGCAGCTGCGCGACCACCTCGTCGACCAGCGGCTCGGCGACCGGACCGGGGGCGGCGGCGTTCCAGGTCGGCCGGCGGCCCTTGCGGGCGTCCCCGTAGAGGGTGAACTGGCTGATCACCAGCAGCGGGGCCGCCAGGTCCGAGCAGGAGAGCTCGCCGGGCCCGTCGGGGTCCGCGCTGCCGTCGAAGAGCCGCACGGTCCACAGCTTGCGGGCCAGCTGGGCGGCCTGCTGCTCGGTGTCCCCGTGGGTGACCCCGACCAGGACGCAGAGTCCCGGCCCCTCGATCGCCCCGACCGTCTCGCCGGCCACCGTGACCGCCGCCCCACTCACCCGCTGCACCACTGCTCGCATGCGGGCCATTGTGCCGGTCCCTCCCGCGGGCGCGTGAACGGCCTGGCGCGCCGGTGGCGTGCGCCGTTCACCCCCGGATCGCCCGCTGCCGTACGGCGGCCACCAGGTCATATCAGCCACCCCCGTTCGCCACGGGGCCGTTCGGGTGCATCGGTGCCACACCGGGGCCCGCGCAGTGGCACGATGCGGGGCGGGCGCCCGGCGAGGTCGGGCCGCGTCGAGCGGGTCGCGGACAGCTGTTCGTACCAATCGTCCGTTCGTGCGGGTCCGGCTAGCCCAGCCGGGTGGCTCCGGCCGGGCGGGGGAACTCCGGGGGGACCGTCGGGCGTGCTACGGGCGCAGGGCCGCAAGGGTGGGACCAAGGGTGGGACCGGGACAACGGCAGGTGGTTGGTCGATGGACGCGAACAAGGTGCCCCGCGAGCCCGCGGTGTCGGGCGTGGAACTGACCGCGCTCGGCCTGGGCGAGCTGCGCGTCCTGCGCCGCGACGCCCAGGAGCAGGAGGCCGATCTCTCCTACCTGCGCCGGCTGCTGCAGGGGCGGGTGGACATCCTGCGCGCCGAGCTGGACCGCCGCACCTTCGACCGGCACCGCCCGGCCCCCTGCGATCCGCTGCACCCGGACCGGGCGCACCCCGACCGGCCGCACGCCGACACCCTGCTCCAGCGGTTGCCGCAGATCCTCGCCGACGCCCCCTCGCACGTGCGCCAGTCGGCCCGGCACGTCACGCTGGGCACCCCGCGCGGCGAGCAGTACCGCGAGCAGGCGGACGCCCTGATGGGCGACGTCCAGCTGGCCGACCTGTCCGCGCACGCCTCCGCCGAGCTGCTCGCGGCGCTGGACCGGCTGACCGCGCACGAGCGGGAGGTCTCCGGCCGTCGTCAGGGACTGCAGCGGACGGCGGACGGCTGCAGCGCCGAGATCACCCGGCGGTACCGTGAGGGGGAAGCGCGGGTCGACGACCTGCTCGCCGGTGGTCCGCTGCCCGACTGAGAACCAGCGGGAGCGGTGGCCGGCCGATCACCCTCGTGCGTTCCGGAAGGCCACCCCCCTATGCCTGACACTGCCGCTGTCCTGCCCGTCCTCGCCGAGGTGGTGCGCTCGGGATTCACCGAGGGCCACCATCGCGGTTCGCTGGTCGTTCTCGCGCCGGACGGCTCGGTGGAACTCTCGCTCGGCGAACCCGAGCGGCCGGTCTTCCCGCGGTCGTGCAACAAGCCGTTCCAGGCGGTGGCCACGCTACGCGCCGGACTGCCGATCGAGGGTGAGCTGCTGGCGCTGGCCGCCGCCAGCCACTCCGGAGAAACGTTTCACCTCGATGGCGTGCGGACCATCCTGGCGGGCGCGGACCTGGCCGAGGAGGACCTGCAGACCCCGCCCGACCTGCCGCTGGACCCCACCGAGGCCGAGCACCACCTGGCGGGCGGCGGACACCGGTCCCGGCTGCTGATGAACTGCTCGGGCAAGCACGCCGCCTGGCTGGCCGCCAGCACGGCCAACGGCTGGGGGACCGGCGACTACCTGGACCCGGCCCACCCGATCCAGCGCCTCGCGCTGGAGGCGCTGGAGGAGGCCACCGGCGAGTCGATAGCCGCCGAGGGGACGGACGGCTGCGGCGCGCCGCTGCTGGCCGTGTCGCTGGTGGGCCTGGCCCGCGGCTACCGCTCGCTGCTGCTCGCGGCCCCCGACAGCCCGCAGCGCCGGGTGGCCGACGCGATGCGCGCCCACCCCGAGTACGTGGCCGGCACCCGCCGCCCGGACACCTGGCTGATGCGGGGCCTGCCCGGTGCGCTCGCCAAGATGGGGGCCGAGGCGGTGCAGGCGGTGGCGCTCCCGGACGGCCGGGCCGTGGCGTTCAAGATCGACGACGGCGCCACCCGGGCGCTCGGCCCGGTGCTGGCGGCCGTGCTGCGCCGGCTGGGCCACACCGATCCGGTGCTGGACCGGATCGGCGCGGCCCCGCTGCACGGCGGCTCCGCGGTGGTCGGCGAGATCCGCGCCGTCACCCTCTGACCGCTGCCGCCGCCCGCTGAGGGCCCGCCCAACGCCGACGGCCGGGACCACGGAGCGCTGCTCCACGGTCCCGGCCGTCGGGACGAACTGCCGTCAGGTTGCCTAGAAGGACCCAGAACGGACCGGCCACGCCACGTCAGTGGGCGTCGCCGGACTCCTGCAGGCGCTTGATCGAGTTGGTGATCTCGGCCTCGGCCTCGATGCGGCCCACCCAGGCCGCACCCTCGACCGACTTGCCGGGCTCGAGGTCCTTGTAGACCTCGAAGAAGTGCTGGATCTCCAGGCGGTCGAACTCCGACACGTGGTGGATGTCCCGCAGGTGCTCCCAGCGCGGGTCGGTCGCCGGGACGCAGAGCAGCTTGTCGTCGCCGCCGGCCTCGTCCGTCATCTGGAACATGCCGATCGCGCGGCACTTGATCAGGCAACCGGGGAAGGTCGGCTCGTCCAGGATGACCAGCGCGTCCAGCGGGTCGCCGTCCTCGCCGAGGGTGCCCTCGACGAAGCCGTAGTCGGCCGGGTAACGGGTCGAGGTGAAGAGCATCCGGTCCAGCCGAAGTCGACCAGTCTCGTGGTCGACCTCGTACTTGTTGCGGGAGCCCTTCGGGATCTCGATGGTGACGTCGAACTCCAACGGTTCCTCCAAGGTAGGGACTGACAGAATCCAAGTGTCTCCTACGGGAGGGAGTGCTGTGGAAAGGGGCCGGGCAGTGACAGGGGCTGGGGCAGAGGGACGACGGCGCGGTGCGGTGGTTGTGGCCGTGCTGGCCGGCGCGACGGGGTTCGCCCTGCTGGCGGGCGGCGCGCAGGCCGCTCCGCAGGCGTACCGCGCGGACCAGGCGCCGCCGCCGGCCGCCGCGGTGCTGCAACCCGCGGACACCGGTGGGACGGTGGGGATGCCCGGTCAGGCCGGGCTGCAGGCGGCGCTGGCCCCCCTGCTGCAGGACAAGGCGCTCGGCACGCTGACCTTCGCGATCAGCGACGGCGCCACCGGCAAGCTGCTGCTGGGCTCGGGCGAGGGGTCGCCGGCCACCCCGGCCTCCACCACCAAGCTGGCCACCGCGGTGGCCGCGCTGGACCTGTTGCCGCCGACCACGCGGCTGGCCACCCGGGTGGTCGCGGGCGCGACGCCCGCCGACATCACCCTGGTGGGCGGTGGCGACCCGACGGTCACCGGCCTGCCGCTCGACCAGGTCCGGATCGGCGGCGCCCCGGTGGACGCCGACTCGGCGCCCGCCTCGCTGGCCGAACTGGCCCGGCAGACCGCCGTCGCGCTCAAGGCGGCCGGCGTCGCCACCGTGCACCTGGCCTACGACACCTCGATGTACACCGGCCCGGTGCTGCACAAGTACCACGACGCCATGAACATCGCCGCGGTCGTCCCGCTGATGGTGGACGAGGGCCGGATCGACCCCAGGTCGCCCGACGAGGCGCCGGCCCGGACCTTCGACCCGGCGGGCCAGGCGGCCGACGAGTTCGCCCAACTGCTCGGCGCCCAGGGCGTGGCGGTGGACGGCAAGGCCAAGGCGGGGCAGGCCCAGCCCGGCGCCGCCCAGCTGGCGCAGGTGCTCTCGCCCACCCTGCCGCGGCTGGTGGACCGGATGCTGACCACCTCCGACAACACCCTGGCCGAGGCGGTGGCCCGGCAGGTCGCGCTGGCCGCCCACCAGCCGCCGAGCTTCGACGGCGCGGCCGCCGCGGTGGTCCAGACGCTGACCAAGCTCGGCGTGCCGATGCAGGGCGTCTCGATCAACGACGGCAGCGGGCTGCACCTGCAGAACGCCATCCCGCCGCTGGTGCTTGCCGACCTGCTGGCGCTGGCCGCCTCGCCCGACCACCCCGAGCTGCGCCCGGTGCTGACCGGGCTGCCGATCGGCGCCTTCAGCGGCACCCTGATCAGGCGCTTCACCCCCGCGCAGGGCTCGGCCGACGGGGCCGGCGTGGTGCACGCCAAGACCGGCAGCCTCAGCGGCGTCAACACGCTGGCCGGCACGGTGGTGGACGCGGATGGGCGGCTGCTGGTCTTCGCGCTGATGACCCGCACCCCGGCCGGCGCCGACCAGGCCCGCGCCGCGATGGACCGGATCGTGGCCCGGCTCACCGCCTGCGGCTGCGGCTGATCCCGGCCCGCCGGCGGCCGTCCCGCGCGGTGGGGGAAGCAGGTGAAGGGGTGGGGGCGAGGGCACGCAGCACGTACGGTGAGGGCATGACGAGCGCGAGTGGCGGTGCGGAGATGGTCGACTGGAATCTCGCGGTCGCGACGGCGACCCGGCTGGCCAGGCCCGGGCCGCAGGTCACCCGGGAGGAGGCCCGCACCGTGGTGGCCGAGTTGCGCCGCCACGCGCTGGCCGCCGAGGGCGCGGTGCGCGAGTTCACCGGCATGCGGGCGAGCAGCCTGGCCGCCGACGGCTCGGCGCCGGTGCTGGTGGTTGACCGGCCCGGCTGGGTGCGCGCCAACGTGGCGGGCTTCCGCACGGTGATCCGGCCGCTGACCCAGAAGCTGGCGGCCCGCCGGGCCGAGACGTCCGGTGGCGCGATGCTCGGCCTGGTCGGCGAGAAGATCACCGGGGTCGAGGTGGGCGCCGTGCTGGCGCTGCTGTCGGGCAAGGTGCTCGGGCAGTACGAGACCTTCGCGGGTGCCGCGCCGGCTCCCGCCGGGCGCGCGGCCGCGGGCGTCCACCGCGGACCGGACGGCGACCGCACGCAGGCGCCGGACAGCCCCGCCGGCCTCTTCGACCAGCCCCGGCTCGGCCCCGACCAGCCCGGCCCGGGCCGGCTGCTGCTGGTGGCGCCGAACATCGTGCAGGTGGAGCGGGAGCTGGACGTCGACCCGCACGACTTCCGGCTCTGGGTCTGCCTGCACGAGGAGACCCACCGCACCCAGTTCAGCGCCGTGCCCTGGCTGCGCGACCACGTCCAGTCCGAGGTGCAGGCCTTCCTCGCGGAGACCGACGTGGAGCCGGTGGCCCTGCTGGAGCGGCTGCGCGAGGCGCTGGCCCCCGGCGAGCGGGCGGGCGGTGGCGGCACGCTGCTCGAGGTGGTCCAGACGCCCAACCAGCGCGAGATCCTCAGCCGGCTGACCGCCGTGATGTCGCTGCTGGAGGGCCACGCGGACGTGGTGATGGACGGCGTGGGCCCGGCGGTGGTGCCCAGCGTGGGCGAGATCCGGGAGAAGTTCCAGCGCCGCCGCGACCGGGGCGCCAGCCGGCTCGACCTGATGCTGCGCCGGCTGCTGGGGATGGACGCCAAGCTGCGCCAGTACCAGGACGGCGCGGTCTTCGTGCGCGGCGTGCTGGACCGGATCGGCATGGAGGGCTTCAACCGGGTCTGGACCTCGCCGAACACGCTGCCGACCAAGGAGGAGATCCACCAGCCCGCCGCCTGGGTGGCCCGGGTCGGACGCCAGTCCTAGCCGTAGCCCCCGGACGAGTGAAGGGTGATGCCGAAGGAACGTTTCTTCATTCACCCGTCCGTGGGACGGTGGTCGTACCGGTGGCGCGGGTGGCTCGGCCACGCTCCGGTTTCTGCGACGATCTGTGAGCATCCGGTCACGGCCCGCCACGGGCAGTGACCCCTGCCGCCCGCTCGACCCGCCACCCGCGGGCGGCCTGCGCCGCCACCGGCCCGGGAGCCGGCGCCGGCCACCCGCGCCACGCCCGTCCCGAGCTCGCGGCCCGCTTCGCGCAGCGTCTGGTGGAGGTGCTCAGCGGCCTGCGCCCGCCGGGCCAGCTGGCCCGGCACACCACCCACGACGGCTACCGCCAGCTGGCCCGGCTGGCGCACGGCGGAGCGCTGCGACCGAGCGGCGGCGCCGGGCGGGCCAGGCTCGGACCGGTGCACGACTTCGCCCCGGCGGCGGGCTCGCTGGAGGTCTGCGTCCGGGTCGAGACCGGCCACCGGCACCACCTGCTGGCCTTCCGGCTCGAACGCCACCGGCACACCGAGCAGTGGCAGTGCGCCGCCGTGGAGACCCGGTGAGCACCGGCCGGGTCCCGGACGCGACGCGGCGGGGCGCCGCCCCGGTGATCCGGAAGCGGCGCCCCGCCGGTGCTGCGTCAGTCGCCTCAGGCCTTGCGGCGGCGACCCTTGGCCGACTTCGCGGCCTTGCGGCGCTCGGCGCGGGTCAGCCCGTCGCCCTCGCCGTCCGTGTCGTCCTCGTAGGAGCCCTCGAAGTCGCCCTCGATCACGGTGTCGTCGCCGTCCACCGACGGAGCGGTGTAGTGCAGGCGCTGGCGGACCGGCGCCTCCAGGCCCTTGGCCTTGATCTCCGGACGGACGTCCTCCTTCTCCAGCGAGACGACCTCGTCGGAGTCGGAGACCGGAACCTCCTCGACCTGCTGCTCGACCTGGACCTCCAGGTTGAACAGGTAGCCGACGGACTCCTCCTTGATGCCCTCCATCATGGCGCCGAACATGTCGAAGCCCTCGCGCTGGTACTCGACCAGCGGGTCGCGCTGGGCCATCGCGCGCAGGCCGATGCCCTCCTGCAGGTAGTCCATCTCGTAGAGGTGCTCGCGCCAGCGGCGGTCCAGCACCGACAGCACGACCCGGCGCTCGAGCTCGCGCATGACCTGCTCGCCGAGCTGGTCCTCGCGGGCACCGTACTGGGCCTGGATGTCCTCCTGGACCACCTTGGTGAGGAACTCGGTGGTCAGGCCGGCGGCGCCGCCGGCCTCCTCCTCCAGGGCCTCGACCTCGAGGCTGACCGGGTAGAGCTGCTTGAGCGCGGACCAGAGCTTCTCCAGGTCCCAGTCGTCCTCGAAGCCCTCACCGGTGGCGGCGCTGACGTACGCCTCCACGGTGTCGTCCATGAAGTGGCCGATCTGCTCCTGCAGGTCCTCGCCCTCCAGGACCCGCCGGCGCTCGCCGTAGATGACCTCGCGCTGGCGGTTGAGCACCTCGTCGTACTTCAGGACGTTCTTGCGGATCTCGAAGTTCTGCTGCTCGACCTGGGTCTGCGCCGAGGCGATGGCGCGGGTGACCATCTTGGACTCGATCGGCACGTCCTCCGGCACGTTGGCCATCGAGAGCACGCGCTCGACCATGCCGGCCTTGAACAGGCGCATCAGGTCGTCGCCGAGCGAGAGGTAGAAGCGGGACTCGCCCGGGTCGCCCTGACGGCCGGAGCGGCCGCGCAGCTGGTTGTCGATCCGGCGCGACTCGTGGCGCTCGGTGCCGAGCACGTACAGGCCACCGAGCTCCTGCACCTCCTCCTGCTCCGTCTTGACCGCGGCCTTGGCCTTCTCCAGCGCCGCCGGGAAGGCCGCCTCGTACTCCTCCGGGGTCTCGGTCGGGGTCAGCCCGCGCTGCGCGAGCTCGGCCGAGGCCAGGTGGTCGGAGTTGCCGCCGAGCATGATGTCGGTCCCGCGGCCGGCCATGTTGGTGGCCACCGTGACCGCGCCCTTGCGCCCGGCCTGCGCGACGATCTGCGCCTCGCGCTCGTGGTGCTTGGCGTTCAGCACCTCGTGCGGGATGCCGCGCTTGCGCAGCTCCTGCGAGAGGTACTCGGACTTCTCGACCGAGACCGTGCCGACCAGGACCGGCTGGCCCTTCTCGTGCTTCTCGGCGATGTCCTCGACCACGGCGGCGAACTTGGCCGGCTCCGACTTGTAGATCAGGTCGGGCTGGTCGATGCGCAGCGGGTCGCGGTTGGTCGGGATCGGCACCACGCCGAGCTTGTAGATCTGGTGGAACTCGGCCGCCTCGGTGGTGGCCGTACCCGTCATGCCGGAGAGCTTGTCGTACAGGCGGAAGAAGTTCTGCAGGGTGATGGTGGCCAGCGTCTGGTTCTCGTTCTGGACCTCCACCCCCTCCTTCGCCTCGATCGCCTGGTGCATGCCCTCGTTGTAACGGCGACCGGCCAGGATGCGGCCGGTGTGCTCGTCGACGATCATGACCTCGCCGTTCATGACGACGTAGTCCTTGTCGTTCTTGTAGAGCTCCTTCGCCTTGATGGCGTTGTTCAGGAACCCGACGAGCGGGGTGTTCACCGACTCGTAGAGGTTGTCGATGCCGAGGTAGTCCTCGACCCGGGTGACACCCTCCTCCAGCACGCCCACCGTGCGCTTCTTCTCGTCGACCTCGTAGTCGCGGTCGCGCTTGAGGCGCAGCACCAGCTTGGCGAAGTCGGCGTACCACTTGGTCGCCTGGTCGGCCGGGCCGGAGATGATCAGCGGCGTACGGGCCTCGTCGATCAGGATCGAGTCGACCTCGTCGACGATCGCGAAGTTGTGGCCGCGCTGGACGAGCTCGTCCTGCGACCAGGCCATGTTGTCGCGCAGGTAGTCGAAGCCGAACTCGTTGTTCGTGCCGTACGTGATGTCCATCCCGTACTGGCGCTTGCGCTCGGCGGGCGGCATGTTGCCGAGGATCACGCCGACCTCGAGACCGAGGAAGCGGTGCACCCGGCCCATCCACTCCGAGTCACGCTCGGCGAGGTAGTCGTTGACCGTGATCAGGTGCACGCCCTTGCCGGTCAGCGCGTTGAGGTACGCGGGCAGCGTGCCCACCAGGGTCTTGCCCTCGCCGGTGCGCATCTCGGCGACGTAGCCCAGGTGCAGGGCCGCGCCACCCATGATCTGGACGTCGTAGTGCCGCTGGCCGAGCACGCGCTTGGCGGCCTCGCGAACGGTGGCGAACGCCTCGGGGAGGATGTCGTCCAGGCTCTCGCCGTCGGCGAGCCGCGACTTGTACTCGTCGGTCAGTGCGCGCAGCTCGTCGTCCGTGAGGTTGACGAAGTCCTCTTCGATGGAGTTGACCTGGGCAGCAATCCGCTGCAGCTTGCGAAGGATCTTGCCTTCGCCGACGCGCAGGATCTTGTCGAAGACGGACACTTGAGCGGGCTCCTCGCCTGGATTGGCACTGGACTGAGCAACTACGAATGCGACGGGAGCCACCCCACCGCACGGGCCATCGTATGCGAGGAGACCAACGCCCCGGGAGGTGCGTCAGCACGCCATTCCCGTGTCACTCCTGGGAGCGGATCCCTCAATAGGTGTCACAACCGGTGCAAACCGGGCGGGAAAACGGCTTTCGCCCTCGCTGCGGGCGCGACGATACTCGCCGCATGAGCGACATGATCCCCTCCCCGACGGTCCTGGAGACCGAACGACTCATCCTGCGACCCCCCGTGGGCGAGGATGTCGACGCCGTCTTCACCGCCTGCCAGGACGAGCAGATCCAGCGCTGGACCGTCGTGCCCTCCCCCTACCGGCGCGCCGACGCGGAGTTCTTCGTCGAGCAGCTCGCCCCCGACGGCTGGCGCACCGGCCGGCAGGCGACCTGGTGCGTGCTGGAGAAGGAGACCGGCGCCCTGGTCGGCACCCAGAGCCTGACCACCCGCGCCCCGGGCGCCGCCGAGGTGGGGTTCTGGGGGACCGCCGACTCGCGCGGTCGCGGCTACGCCGTGGAGGCGCTGCTGGCGGTGGCCCGCTGGGGATTCGCCGAGCGGGCCGTGCGCCGCCTGGAGTGGGTCGCCTACGTGGGCAACGAGCCCTCGCGGGCGGTGGCCCGCCGGGCCGGCTTCACCCTGGAGGGCACCCTGCGCTCCTACGCCCCGCAGCGCGGCGAGTACCGCGACTGCTGGGTCGCCTCGCTGCTGCCGGCCGATCTGGAGGTCTGATGACCACACCACCGCCCACCCTGGATCCGGTCGAGCTGGCCGGTGACGGGCTGCTGCTGCGCCCCTGGCCCACCGTGCTCGGAACGCGCGACCTGGCCGACCTGCGGATCGGGCTGAGCGACCCCGAGCAGGGCCGCTGGAACCCGCGCGCGCTGCCCGCCACCGCGCCCGACGAGACGCTGCTGGCCTGGGTCGCCCGCCTGCGGGCGGGCTGGGCCGAGGGGACGATGGCGAGCTGGGCGGCCCGTGACCCGCTCGACGGCCGGCTGCTGGGCCACCTGGCGATCCGCGAGGTCAGTGTGGAGTTCGGCACCGGCCGGGTCGGCTACTGGACCATGCCGGCCGAGCGCGGGTGCGGCGTGGCCCGCCGGGCGCTGCTGTCGGCCACCGACTGGGCCTTCGAGCAGCTCGGCCTGCACCGGGTGGACCTGGCGCACGCGGTGGGGCACGGCGCGTCCTGCCGGATCGCCGAGCGCGGCGGCTACCGCTGGGAGGGCACGCTGCGCGAGGCGATGCCGGACAGCTCCGGGCGGCGGCACGACATGCACCTGCACGCCCGGCTGGCCACCGACCCGCGCCCGCCCGACTAGGGCCTCTTCCCGGTGGCTCCCCGGCCGGGGAGCCACCGCCGGCCCACCGCGCTGTCGGTGCCACCGCCTACGCTGCCCGCATGACCGCAGCGCCGCCCACCCCGCCCCCCACCGTCACCCTGAGCGCCGACGAGGCCCGCCGGATCGCCCTGCGCGCCCAGGGCCTGCTCGGCGCGCCGGACCGGCGTGGCGGCACCCGCGGCGTGCTGCGCCGGCTCGGCGCGGTCCAGCTGGACACCATCTCGGTGCTCGCCCGCTCGCACGAGCTCATCCCGTACGCCCGGCTCGGCGCGGTGGGCCGCCCCACCGTGGAGAGCGCCTACTGGGGCACCGGGGCCTCCTTCGAGTACTGGTCGCACGCCGCCTGCATCCTGCCGGTCGAGGAGTGGCCGCTCTTCGCCTTCCGCCGCCGCGCCTACCGCGAGCGCGGGAACCTCTGGAACCACCAGGTCAGCCCCGAGGCCTACCACGGCGTGCTGGCGCGGCTGCGCGCCGAAGGTCCGCTGACCAGCACCGAACTCGGCGGCGCCAAGCGGACCGCCGAGTGGTGGGACTGGTCCGACACCAAGATCGCGGTGGAGCGCGCGCTGGCCTTCGGCGACGTGGTCTGCACCGAGCGGCGCAGCTGGAAGCGGGTCTACCGGCTCGCCGAGCAGGCGATCCCGGCCGACCTCCACGGGCAGGAGCTCACCGACCGCGAGTGCCTGACCCGGCTGGTCCGCCAGGCAGGCCAGGCCCTGGGGGTCGCCACCCGGGCCGACCTGACGGACTATCACCGGATCAGGGCCGACCAGCTCGACGCCGTGGTGGCCGACTGCGGCCTGGTGCCGGTGACGGTGGCCGGCTGGGGCGCCGGCGGGGCGGAGCCGGCCCCGGCCTGGGCCGACCCGACGGCGCTGGCCACCGAGCCGCGCGGGCGCCACCGCACCACGCTGCTCTCCCCGTTCGACTCACTGGTCTGGGACCGCGCCCGCACCGAGCGGATCTTCGGCATGGCGCACCGGCTGGAGGCCTACACGCCCAAGGAGAAGCGGGTGCACGGGTACTTCGCGATGCCGGTGCTGGCCGGCGGCCGGCTGATCGGCCGGGTGGACCCGGCCCGCGAGGGCGCCACCCTGGTGGCCCGCCGGGTCTCGCTCGACGTCCCCGCCCAACTCCCCGCGCTGGCCCGGGCGCTGCGCGAGGCCGCCGACTGGGTGGGCTGCTCGGCGGTCCGCGTGGAGGCGCTCGCGGACGAGTCGCTGCGCCCGGCACTGACGGCCCTGCTCGCCCAGGACTGAGCGCGGCGGGGCCGGCCGCGGCGGCCGGGGCGGGTCACCCTATCTCGAGGATCTTCTCCCGCATCGCGTAGACCACGGCCTCCATCCGGGAGTGCAGTTGGAGCTTCTCGAGGATGTTCCGCACGTGGTTCTTCACCGTGTTCTCGCTGATGAAGAGTTCCTTGGCGATCTCCCGGTTGTTCATCCCGGTGGCGACCAGCTTGAGCACTTCGAGCTCCCGGTCGGTCAACCGCGGGGCGGGCACCAAGTCCCGGTCGTCCGAGCGGCGTTGGATCATCGACTTGAACTCGGTGAGCAGCTTGGCGGCCATCGACGGGCTGATCTGCGACTGCCCGTCCGCCACCGCCCGGATCGCGGTGGCCACCTCGTCGGTGGAGATCTCCTTCAGCAGGTAGCCGGTGGCCCCAGCCTTGATCGCCTCGTAGAGGTCGGCCTCCTCGTCGCTTATCGTCAACATGATGATCTTGGTGCTGGGGGCCACCTCCTTGATCGAGGTGCACGCCTCGATGCCGCTGCGCCGCGGCATCCGCACGTCCATCAGGATGATGTCGGGCAGCAGGTCAGCGGCCTTGAGCACCGCCTCGGCACCGTCCCCCGCCTCGCCGACGACCCGGATGTCCTCCTCCTCGGCGAGCACGATCTCCAGCCCGCGGCGGAAGAGCGCGTGATCGTCCACCACCAGGACCCGGATCGGCTCGCCCCCCCGCGGCCCGTACCCGCCCGCGGGACCGTCACCTCCGCCGCTGCCGTGGAACCGCTCCCCCATCCGCCCCTCCCCCTCGCCGCATGCTGTGGGCCACATCATTCCACGGCCTCCGGGGCCCGGATCACCCGCCGATCAGCAGGTCCCCCCAACGGGCGTCGCCGGCGCCGGGGCGGTACCCGAACGGCGCCCGGACCCGGGGGCGGCGGGCCGGGAACAGGCCCGGCGGCCGGTTTTCGGCCGGCCGCCGGGGTCGTCAACTGGTTGGGGTGGCACGGCGCCGTCGTCGGGCCCGTGCCACGGGGTCGGGTACCCGGACCCGGTCCGGGCGCCCGGTCAGCGGTCGGCGCCGTTGATCGCGCCGCCGGCGCCGCCGATCTCGTCCTCCGGCTCCAGGCCGTTCGCCTGCAGGTGGATGACGCCGTAGTCGTAGCCGCGCCGCCGGTAGACCACGCTCGCCAGGCCGCTGTCCTTCTCCATGAAGAGGTAGAAGTCGTGCCCCACCAGCTCCATGGCGTGCAGCGCCTGACCGAGCGTCATCGGCGCCGCGGTGTGGGTCTTCTCACGGACCACCAGCGGGCCCTCGCCCTCGACCTCCAGCGAGCCCGCCATCGTCTTGCGCACCTGCGGCTCCGCCAGCTCCTCCGTGCTCGCCGTGCCCGGCAGCGACGCGATCCGCGCCGTCGCCTCGGCGACGCTCAGCGGCGTGCTGCGGGCCCCGTGGTGCACCCGGCGCCGGTCGGCCGACTTGCGCAACTGCGCGTCGAGCTTCGCCGAGGCCAGGTCCAGGGCCGCGTACGGGTCGGCGGCGGCCGCCTCGGCCCGGATCACCGGGCCACGGGTACGGACGGTGATCTCCACCCGGTCCGACCGGTCGGCCTGACGCGGGTTGTGTTCCTTGGACACCTCGACGTCGAGGCTGATCACCTTGCCGTCGAACTTCTGGACCTTCTCCAGCTTCTCGGCCACGTGCTCGCGGAACCTCTTGGGCACCTCGGTCTTACGACCCTTGACGACGATGTCCACGCAGAACTCCGATCCCTCGTACTGACGCCGGTCCGGACTACCGGACCGGGCATGAGACCCAGCCTGACCAGCCACTCTGCCGCCGGCCCGCCGCCCGCCGAACCGGCGGTGCGGGCTGGGCCCTCACCCACTTCCTCCCCACCACAGGGGCTTGAAACCCCTCCGGAGCCTCATCAGACACCCCGGTCGGGCTTTTCGCCTCTCCAGCGGACCATAGGCGGTGCGGGTTCGGGCCGGACAGCTGTTCCCCCCTGTCTACCCTCAATCGAGTGAAGTGAGGGTAAATATCTGGACAACTCCGCCCAGACGGCCCACCCTGGGCCCACCACAGGGGCCTCGAAGAGGCCGCCGGACCGCTCGGAGGTGTCCCGATCGCCGCACCGACCTCACTCCTGGCACCGGCCCTGACCACGCTGCTCGACCTGCTGCTGCCGGCCCCCTGCGCCGCCTGCGGGGCCGACGGCGGGCCGCTCTGCGCCGGCTGCGCCACCCTGCTCGACGAGCTGCCCGCCCGCCCGGCCGGGCCCTGGCCGCCGCCCGCCGGCCTGCCCCCGCTGTACGCCTGCGCCCCCTACGCCGATCCGGTGCGCCGACTGCTGATCGCCCACAAGGAGCGCGGGGTGCTCCCGCTGGCCGGCCCGCTCGGCGGGCTGCTCGCCACCGCCGTGCGCGCCGCGACCTGCGGGGCCGTCCAGGGCACCGCCCGGGAGGGCGCCCCGCAGCGCAGCCACCCGGGCGCCCCGCACCCGCTGCTCCTGGTGCCGATGCCCTCGGCCCGCCGGGCGGTACGGGCCCGCGGCCACGACCCGACCCTGCGGCTGGCCCGGCGCGCCGCCCGCGTGCTGAACGGCTCGGGCCTGCCCTGCGTCGCCGCCCCGGTGCTGCGCCCGCGCCGCCGGGTGGCCGACCAGTCCGGCCTCGGCGCCGCCGCGCGCCACCGCAACCTGCACGGCGCGCTGCACGTGCCGAGCCGCTTCCACCGCCGGCTGAGCGGCCGTCAGCTGGTCCTGGTGGACGACCTGGTGACCACCGGGGCGAGCCTGGCCGAGGCCGCCCGGGCGCTGCACGAGGCGGGCGCGCCACCGCTGGCGGCGGCCACCGTCGCCGCCACCGCCCACCGGCGCCACCCGCACGGGCCGGGCGCCGGCCCGCACCCGCGTCAGGGCGGCGGCCGGCGTCAGCTCGGGTAGGCCGGCATCAGCCCTGGCTTGCCGAACGCCCGCCACTGCGGCTGGACGGTGCCGCTCAGCCCGTAGATGGTGTTCTGGCTGTCCTTGGAGTCGGCGAGCACCGGGTCGCCGCGGTTCTCCGAGGCGGCCACCACCGTCATGCCGTCCACCCCCTGCAGCGCGCTGTCCGCCCCGTCGGTGCCGTCCGTGCGCAGGTAGTGCAGCTGCTGGAGGCTGTCGCGCTCCTTGCCGAGCACGAGCAGCAGGTCCGGGTCCGCCCAGGAGACCGAGCTGACGTCGGAGAGCTGCCCGGCGAGCGTGCGCAGCCCACTGATGCTCGCGCTCGGGTGGCCCGGCGAGCCACCGCGGGTCACCAGGCCCACGGCCAGGCTGTGGCTGCCGGTGGCGTTGTCGCGCAGCAGCAGGGCGGCCCGGGTGCCGTCCGAGGAGAGCCGGATGCCGTCCACCGTGCGGCCCACCTGGGGGTCCACCGCGACCGTCACACCGATCATGGGGGCGGGGCCGGTCGAGCCGGCCGAGCCGGCCGGACCCTTCACCAGCAGCAGGACCTTCGGGGCGGCCGGATCGCGGTCCACCACCCAGAGCCCGCCGAAACCGTCCCAGCTGGGCGAGGCGAACCCCTGGCCCGGCTTGGTGGCCCCACTGGTCGCCACCGGCGTGTTGATCTTGTCGCCGTCCCGCAGGCCGGCGAGGTAGAGGGCCCTGCCGTCCTCGCTCACCACCGCGGCCGTGGCACCGTCGCGCCTGACCGCGAAGGCCCCGCTCACCCCGGCGGTGCCCACCGGCGCCAGCGCGGGCGGCAGCGGGTTGGCGCCCAGCGCCCCGGCCACCGGCGTCGGGGTGAGGGTGTCGGGACCCAGCAGGCGCACCAGCTGCCCGGTGTCGGCCCGCCGCGCGTACGACTGGCTGATGCCGCCCGGCCCGATCGGATCGCCGGCCAGGCTGCCGGGCGCGATGAAGAGCGACTTGGCCAGCGGCCCGTTCATGTCGCAGCCGCTGTGGTTGGAGGTCAGCGTCACCCGGTCGATGGAACCGATGCCGCTCTGGCTGACCAGCGTGAAGTACAGCTGGGCGGCCATCTCGCGGCACTGCTGCGCGCTCTTGTGGAAGTCCATGCCGTCGAGCTGCAGCCTGGGGTTGCGCGGGTCGTCGGTGTTGACGGTGAGCGCGGTCCTGGACGGCTCGAAGGCGGAGCGGACGGCCGGCTCCAGCCAGCTGGAGGGTCCTTCGGCCAGCGCGGTGGCGGCGGCCGAGGCCGGGTCTATTCGCCGCCGCAGGTAGACCGGGTCCGGCACCAGGACCGGCTGGTCGGTGTTGGACGAGGCCGGGTCGGCCTTGGTCAGGAAGTACCGGTCGGCCTGCTGGAAGGTGTTGCGGAAGTTGGTCTGGTTGATGATCAGCGCGGCCGGCAGGTCGGCGATCCGCCACTGCGCCTTGGCCGCCGCGTCCTTGCCGTCCTTGCCGTCCTTCGCGTCCTTGGCCACGTTGACCAGGGTGAAGTCGGCCTCGTACCCGGCCCGCTGGACGGCGGTGTAGGTGTGCCGGGAGTCCAGCGAGCCGACCTCGGTGGCGTTGATCGACACCACGGGGTGCTCGGGGTCACTGCTGGGCACCACCAGGCCCGTGGTGTTGTCGAGTACGACGACCCGGTTGTCCGGGCTCCACTTGGAGGCCGCGTCGGACGTCAGGTACTGCTTGGCGGTCCGGTAGGTGGGGTCGTCCGCGATGGCGGCGTCCAGGAAGTTCTGCAGCACCTCGCGGGCCGACTGGCCCTCCTGCGGCGGCACCGGGATCACCCGCACCTGGACGCCCTTGTCCGCCCCCGCGCCCTGCGGCGGGTCGACCCGCTCGGGGGCGCCGCTGTCGGGCATCGTGGCGCAGCCCGCGGCCAGCAGCGCGGTCAGCGCCGTCCAGGCCACCGCGGCACACCGTCGGGCCCGCACGCCGGCGGTCCGCCCCGACGGGCCCGCGTCACCCCTGCTGGTGCTCCCCACCCTGTGACCCCTCCGCGCTCGTGTCCACGCCGCTGTCCGCGTCGCCGTCGTCCTCGCCGGACCCGTCCCCGGCGTCGCCGGCCGTCGGCCGCGGCGGCACCCGGTCGACCAGCACCTGGGCTCCGGTGGCACCGTACCCCGCCGCGGCCCGGACGTCCGAGGGGTCCGAGAGCGGGGTCTGCGGCACCCGCCGGGTGCCGAGCCCGCCGGCGATGCTGAGCACGCCGCCCAGTCCCGGTCCCAGTCCGCTGCCTGCGCCGCCGGGCGTCTCGGGGATCACGGTGGGCTCACCGGCCGCCGTCAGCGCGGTCGCCCCGGCCGGCAGCGCGCGCTGGTAGGGGGTGCCCTGGGCCCGCAGGCCGCGGTTGTAGCGGGAGTCCTCGGGTTCGAGGCGGAACGGTGCCCGGCCTATCTCGCCGCCGCGGGTGCGCGGCAGGGTGAGCCGGAAGTGCGAGCCACCGCCCGGCTCGCCCCAGGCCTGCAGCCAGCCGCCGTGCAGATGGGCGTCCTCGACCGCGATGGACAGGCCCAGGCCGGTGCCGCCGGTGGTCCGCACCCGCGAGGGGTCGGCCCGCCAGAAGCGGTGGAAGACCCGGGAGGCCTCGCCGGGCTTGAGCCCGATGCCGTAGTCGCGCACGCCGACCGCCACCGCCCCGCCGGCCGAGCCGAGCTGGATCACCAGGTCCCGGCCCTCACCGTGCTCCAGCGCGTTGACCACCAGGTTGCGCAGGATCCGCTCGATCCGGCGCGGGTCCACCTCGGCGACCACCGGCTCGTCGGCGCCGCGCAGCAGCACCGCGCTGCCCTTGAGGCGGGCCAGCGGGTCGGCGGCCTCGACCACCCGGTGCACGATGTCGCGCAGGTCCACCGGTTCGGCGTCCAGGATCGCGGCGCCGGCGTCGAAGCGGCTGATCTCCAGCAGGTCGGCGAGCAGCGACTCGAAGCGGTCCAGCTGGCCCTGCAGCAGCTCCGCCGAGCGGGCCGCCATCGGGTCCAGGTCCTCGCGGCTGTCGTAGATCAGGTCGGCGGCCATCCGCACCGTGGTCAGCGGGGTGCGCAGCTCGTGCGAGACGTCCGAGACGAACCGCCGCTGCACCCGGGAGAGCTCCTCGAGCTGGCGGATCTGGGTCTGCAGCGCGCCGGCCATCCGGTTGAAGGACTCGCCGAGGCGGGCGATGTCGTCCGTGCCGGTGACCTTCATGCGTTCCTCGAGGTGACCGTCGGCCAGCCGCTCGGCGATCCCCGCGGCCATCCGCACCGGCGTCACCACCTGGCGCACCACCAGCCAGGCGATGCACCCCAGCAGCACGACGATGAAGACGCCCGCGGTGGCGACCGTGCCGGTCACCAGGTTGAGGGTGTTGTCCTCCTGCGCGAAGGAGAAGGCGAAGTAGAGCTGGTAGTCGATGCCGCCCGGACCGCGCAGCTGCTTGCCGATCACCAGGCCCGGCTCGGCGATCTCGCCGCCGTTGGGGGTGCTGCGGTGGATCGTGGTGGTCTGCTCGTGCGGGACGCTCGGATCGCGCCGCACGTCGTCCTGCAGCTGGGGGGAGATGCTGTTGTGGGCGTCGACGTCGCCGGCCACCCGGGTGCTGGGCAGGCCCGCCCCGCCGGCCTGCGAGTTCTGCTCGGCCGAGGGGACCATGCCGACCACCGAGTAGACGCCCTGGCCGCCGCTGGCCAGGCTGCTGACCTGGTCGGCCAGCCAGGTGCCGGTCTCGCTCGATCCCGAGCCGCCGGTCGTGCCGGCCTTCGCCCGCAGGTCGTCGAGGGCGTCGCTCTGCTTCTGGGCGGTGGTGAAGCCGCCGCGGGCCTGGCCCTGGGCGGCGTGCTTCTTGGTGTCCAGCAGTCCGGTGCGGACCTGCGCCATCACCACGACGCCGAGCACGACCACCAGCGCGACGGAGAGCAGCAGGGTGGCCGCGACCACGCGCAGCTGGATCGAGCGCCGGTAGAGCGCGCTCGCCTGGTGGAACGGACGGCCCAGCCGGCCGAAGGCCTGAGCCGGGCCACCGCGGGCGGCCGCCCCCTTGATGCGGTCCTCCCCGCCGGCCTCGGGGCCGGACGGGGAGGGCTGAGCCTGGTGCGCCACGTCAGCTGGGCCCGGCCTTGTAGCCGACGCCGCGGACGGTCACCACGATCTCCGGACGCTCCGGGTCCTTCTCGATCTTCGAACGCAGGCGCTGGACGTGCACGTTCACCAGCCGGGTGTCGGCCGCGTGACGGTAGCCCCAGACCTGCTCCAGCAGCACCTCGCGGGTGAAGACCTGCCAGGGCTTGCGGGCCAGCGCGACCAGCAGGTCGAACTCCAGCGGCGTCAGCGGGATGCCCCGGCCGTCGCGCTTGACCGAGTGGCCGGCGACGTCGATCACCAGGTCGCCGATGGCCAGCTGCTCGGGCGTCGGCTCCTCGGCACGGCGCAGCCGGGCGCGGACCCGGGCCACCAGCTCCTTGGGCTTGAACGGCTTGACCACGTAGTCGTCGGCGCCGGACTCCAGGCCCACGACGATGTCGACCGTGTCGGTCTTGGCCGTCAGCATCACGATCGGCACCCCGGACTCCGCCCTGATCTGCCGGGCGACGTCGATCCCGTCGCGTCCGGGCAGCATCAGGTCGAGCAGGACCAGATCCGGCTTGGTCTCGCGGAACGCGGCCAACGCCTTGTCGCCGTCCGCCACGAAGTACGGCTCGAAACCCTCGCCACGCAACACGATGCCGAGCATTTCGGCCAGTGCGGTGTCGTCATCTACAACCAGGACGCGACCTTTCATGCGCCCATCCTCTCATTACCGGATTGTGACCTGACGCACACCCGTGCCATTTTCCCCGCCGGTCCTCCGCCGAGATCGCTCATATCCACCCAAACTCCCCACTTCCTCGGCCCCGTCGACTCCGTTGTCGATCAGCAACCCGACACCTCTGGGGTGCCTGTCGCCACCATGGCACGATGGGCGACACCAATGCGCCATGCCACCACCTGGGGCCACCGCCCCACGCCGAGGAGCAGTGATGACCGACACTCCGGGCTGGGCCTCCCCCAGCTCGTCCGGGACCGGCCCTGAGGACGTCCGGCCGCCGGCCGTCACTCCTCCCGGGCCGGACGGTACGTCGGCGACTGTCCCCGCGCAGGAGGGCCCCCCGGCCGCCTACCAGGGCGCGTACGGGACCCCGCAGGCCCCCTCGGCGCCGCAAGCGCCGCACCCCACGCCCGGCTGGGGTCCGCAGGGCGGCTGGGGCGGCCCGCCGCCCGGCGGACACCCCGGCTGGAGCTACCCGCCACCCAGCCCCAAGCCCGGCGTGATCCCGCTGCGCCCGCTGGGCGTCGGCGAGATCCTGGACGGCTCGATCGCCACCGCCCGCCGGCACTGGCGCACCGTCCTGGGCCTGTCCCTGGTGGTCGCCGTCCTCACCCAGACCACCGTGACCGCGATCGAGTGGTGGAGCCGCAACGGCGGCCGCGACCTGGCCTCGGCCCCGCTGCTGGGCGTCGGCGCCCTGCTCAGCCAGGTGGCCGTCCTGCTGATGACCGCCCTGCTCACCATCGTGGTCAGCCACGCGATCCTCGGTAAGAGCATCACCCTCGGTGAGGCCTGGCGGGCCGCCCGGCCGCAGCTGTGGAAGCTGGTGGGCCTGACCCTGCTGATCACCCTGGTCGTCGTCGGCATCATGCTCGCCGGCTTCGTCCCGCTGATCGTGCTGGCCCTGGTCAGCGACGGGGGTCCGGTCACCGCGCTCGGTCTGCCCTTCGCCCTGGCGGGCGCCGGCGCGGCCCTGTGGATGTACCTGCGACTGAGCCTGGCCACCTCCGCGCTGATGCTGGAGAAGCAGGGCGTGCGGGCCGCCATGGCCCGCTCCCGGCGCCTGGTGCGCGGCTCCTGGTGGCGCATCTTCGGCATCCGCCTGCTGGGCGTGCTGCTCAGCAGCCTGCTCTCCGGCATGGTCACCATCCCGTTCACCGTGATCGCCTCCGCCAGCGGTTCCGACCCGATCACCTCGCTGGGCGGCGACCCCTCCCAGGCACAGCCGCTCTCCGCCCTGGTGATCCTCGCGATCGGCGGCGTGATCGCCTCCACCATCACGTTCCCGATCCAGGCCGGCATCAACGTGCTGCTCTACGTCGACCAGCGGATCCGCCGCGAGGCCCTCGACCTCGAACTGGCCCGGGCGGCCGGCCTGCCCGAGTACGGCGGCACCGGCTGGGCCGGGCAGGGCCAGTCGCCCACCGGGGCCTGAGCCGATGCCGACCTGGGGGGAGCTGGTCAGCGCGGCCGGCGCGCCGGTGACGGTACCGCGCGACCCGGCCCGCGAGGCCGCCCGCGTGGAGCTGCTGAAGGCCGAGTACCACCGGCACGACCCGAGCCTGCTGCAGCGGATCAACAACTGGATCTGGAGCCACCTCAACGACCTGCTCGAACAGGTCGGCGGTCCCGGTAACAGCGGGACCACCGCCCTGGTGCTCTTCCTGGTGGTCGCCGCGGTCTTCGCCACCGCGCTCTGGTGGCGGCTGGGCCGCCCCGGCCGCGCCGCCACCACCTCCGCCGCGCTCTTCGCCACCGAGGGCCCGCGCACCGCCGCCCAGTACCGCGACGCCGCCCGCCGGCACGCCGCCGCCGGCGCCTGGGAGCCCGCGGTCCGCGAGCAACTGCGCGCCCTGGTCCGCGGCCTGGAGGAGCGCACGCTGCTCGACCACCGCCCCGGACGGACCGCCGACGAGGCCGCCGCCGAGGCCGGGCGCTTCCTGCCCGAACACGCCGGCGCGCTGCGCGAGGCCGCCCGCGTCTTCGACGACATCGCCTACGGCGAGCGCGCCGCCGACCAGGCCGCCTACCAGCGGCTCGCCGACCTCGACCAGGCCGTGCAGCGGACCCGGCCGACCGCCCTGACCACGGCAGGCGCCCGATGACCACGGCCACCCCCGCCCCGACCACCGCGCCCGGTCCTGACGCGACGTCCGCCGACGCGCCCCCGGCCGCGCCGCCCCGGCCCCACGCCGCGCCCACCACGCTCACCCCCACCGCGCGCCAACTCTGGCGCCGCGGCCGCTGGTTCCTGGCCGGCGGCGCCCTGCTGCTGCTCGCCGGCCTGCTCATCGGCGGCCTCAGCGACGGCAGCAGTTACCTGCCCCTCGACCCGCGCTCCCCCGACCCGGACGGCGGCAGGGCGATAGCCCAGCTGCTGCGCGGGCAGGGCGTCACCGTCGACAGCACCACCGACCCCGACGCCCTCGCCACCAGCACCGGCCCCGACACCGTCCTGCTGCCGCTGCCCGACCTGCTCGACGGCGACCAGCTGCGCGCCCTGGCCGCCGCCGGCCACCGCCGGCTGGTTCTCATCGCCCCCGACGACGTCTCGCTCGACCTGCTCGCCCCCGCCCTGCGCACCGCCGAGGGCGACGACCTGACCGTCGAGGTCGGCTCCGCGAGCACCGATCCGGACTGCGACCTGGCCGAGGCGCGGCGGGCCGGCAGCGCCGAACTCGGCGGCCGGCTCTACGAAGCCGGCTCCGGCGCCACCGCCTGCTACCCCCGCGGCGGCTACCCGGCCCTGGTCCGTACCGTGCGGGCCGACGGCACCGAGGTGATCGTCGTGGGCTCGGGCCGCTTCCTCACCAACGAGCACCTGGCCTCCGACGGCGACGCCGCGCTCGCCCTGGGCCTGCTCGGCTCGCAGCCCCACCTCACCTGGTTCCGGCCCGACTACGCCGGTGCCCCGGCCTCCCCCGCCGACCAGCAGAAGAGCTTCACCGAGCTGATCCCGTCCGGCTGGAGCTGGGCCACCCTGCAACTGGCCATCGCCGCCGCGCTCGCCGCCATCTGGCGGGCCCGCCGGCTGGGCCCGGTGGTCAGCGAGCAGCTCCCGGTCGTGGTGCGCGCCGCCGAGACCACCGAGGGGCGCGCCCGCCTCTACCACCGCGCCAAGGCCCGCGGACACGCCGCCGAGGCGCTGCGCCGGGCCACCCGGCACCGCCTGGCCCCGGCCCTGGGCGTCCCGCCCACGGCCGGCGAACCCGACGGCGCCGCGCTGCTCGCCGCGCTGACGGGCCGGCTGGCCCAGCACCCCGCCGGCCCGCGCACGGGCGGCGAGCTGCACGGGCTGCTCTACGGCCCGCCCCCGACCGACGACGCCGCACTGCTGCGGCTCGCCGACGACCTCGATGCCCTGGAAAGGCAGGTACGACAGCCGTGATCGAGCAGTCCGCGCAGGACGCGCCCGCACCGCCCGCCGACGCGATCCACGCCGAGGCCCACCCGGCCCCGCCGCAGGACCCCCGGCAGGCGCTCAGCGCCCTGCGCGCCGAGATCGGCAAGGCCGTGGTCGGCCAGGACGCCGCCGTGACCGGCCTGGTGGTGGCACTGCTCTGCGGCGGCCACGTGCTGCTGGAGGGCGTGCCCGGGGTGGCGAAGACGCTGCTGATCCGCACCCTCTCCAAGGCGCTGAGCCTGGAGACCAAGCGGATCCAGTTCACCCCCGACCTGATGCCCGGCGACGTCACCGGCTCGCTGGTCTACGACGCCCGCAGCGCGGAGTTCTCCTTCCAGCCGGGCCCGGTCTTCACCAACCTGCTGCTCGCCGACGAGATCAACCGCACCCCGCCCAAGACCCAGGCCTCGCTGCTGGAGGCGATGGAGGAGCGGCAGGTCACCGTGGACGGCGAGCCGCGCCCGCTGCCGGTGCCGTTCCTGGTCGCCGCGACCCAGAACCCGCTCGAGTACGAGGGCACCTACCCGCTGCCCGAGGCCCAGCTCGACCGCTTCCTGCTCAAGCTGATCCTGCCGCTGCCGGACCGCGACCAGGAGTTCCAGGTGCTCAGCCGGCACGCCGCCGGCTTCGACCCGCGCGACCTGCACGCCGCCGGCGTCCGCCCGGTGGCCGGACCGGCCGAGCTGGCCGCCGCCCGCAAGGCGATCGCGGCGCTGACCGTCTCGCCCGAGGTGCTCGCCTACATCGTCGACCTCTGCCGGGCCACCCGGCAGTCGCCCTCGCTCTCGCTGGGCGTCTCCCCGCGCGGGGCCACCGCCCTGCTGGGCACCGCCCGCGCCTGGGCCTGGCTCAGCGGCCGGGACTACGTCTCGCCGGACGACGTCAAGGCCCTCGCGCTGCCGACCCTGCGCCACCGGGTGCAACTGCGCGCCGAGGCCGAGATGGAGGGCGTGACCGCCGACTCCGTCATCCAGGCCGTCCTCGCCCAGACTCCCGCCCCGCGCTGAGGCCCGCCCGGCACCGAGGCCGGCCCGCCCCGAGCACCACCGCCCCACCGACCGTCGCTCGTCCCCAAGGAGTCCGCCGTGGCCCTCACCGGCCGTACCGCCCTGCTCGCCGCCCTGGGCAGCCTGCTGGTGGGACTCCTGCTGCCCTCCTGGACGGGGATCGCGACGGTCGGCGGGCTGCTGCTCGCGGGCGTCCTGGCCGACCTGCTGCTCGCCGCCCCGGTCCGCACCCTGCAACTGACCCGCCAGGGCGACAGCGCGGTACGCCTCGGCGAGCCCGCCACCGTCTCACTGACCGTCGCCAACCCCTCCCGGCGCCGTCTGCGGGCCCGGCTGCGGGACGCCTGGCCGCCCTCCTCCTTCCGCCCGGGCAGCGAGCAACTCGCCTCCCGGCACAGCCTGCTGGTCCCGGCGGGCGAGCGACGCCGGATCGACACGGCCCTGCTGCCGACCCGGCGCGGTGACCACCGCGCGCACAGGCTGACGGTCCGTTCCCTGGGGCCGCTGGGTCTGGCGGGACGTCAGGGCTCGCACCTGGTCCCGTGGACGCTGCGCGCGCTGCCGCCCTTCACCAGCCGCAAGCACCTGCCCTCACGGCTCGCCCGGCTGCGGGAACTCGACGGCCGCACCTCGCTGTTGACCCGCGGTCAGGGCACCGAGTTCGACAGCCTGCGCGAGTACCTGCCCGGCGACGACGTACGCTCCATCGACTGGCGGGCCAGCGCCCGGCGGCAGACGGTCGCCGTCCGCACCTGGCGCCCCGAGCGCGACCGGCACATCCTGATCGTGCTGGACACCGGCCGCACCTCGGCCGGCCGGGTCGGCGACGCCCCCCGGCTCGACGCCGCCCTGGACGCGGCGCTGCTGCTGACCGCACTCGCCACCAAGGCGGGCGACCGGGTGGACCTGCTCGCCCACGACCTGCGCCAGCGCGGCTCGGTCCTGGGGCGCTCCGCCTCCGAGGTGCTGCCGGCCTTCACCAACGCCATGGCCGTGCTGGAACCCGCGCTGGTCGAGACCGACATGCGCGCGCTCACCGCGGCCGCGCTGCGGCTGGCCCCGCGCCGCTCGCTGATCGTGCTGCTCACCGGGCTGGACGCCGGCCCGGTCGAGGACGGCCTGCTGCCGGTGCTGCCCCGGCTCACCCACCGCCACCAGGTGGTGGTCGCCTCGGTGGCCGACCCGCGGCTCTCCGAGCTCGCACTCGCCCGCGGCACCCTGGCCGGCGTCTACGGCGCGGCGGCCGCCGAGCAGGCCCCCACCGCCCGCCGCTCGGTGGCCGACCGGCTCACCCGGCTGGGCGCCACCGTCCTCGACGCGCCGCCGGCCGCGCTGCCGCCGGCGCTCGCCGACGCCTACCTCGCCCTCAAGGCCGCCGGCAAGCTGTAGCCGGTCGGGCCCCGGGCTCCCGGGCTCAGTAGCCCGGCTTGATCCAGACGTGCGCCCGGCCGGTCTCGGCCTGCGCGTCGTCGTCCTGCGCCGCCGCGTCCGCTGTCTCCGCGTCCGCTGCCGCCGCGGGGGCGGCCGCCTCGTTCTCCCGCTGCCAGCCGGCGATGCCCTGGGCGAGCGCGGCGGCGGAGGACCTGTCCCCGTGGAACGCCTCGCGCGCCGCCTGGTAGGCGAACCAGCGCTCGACGCAGGCCAGCCAGGCCTCCTCGCTCGGCGCGAAGTGCATGGTCACCCGGGGATGGGCACGCAGCCAGTTCACCACCGTCGGGGACTTGTGGGTGAAGTAGTTGTCGCAGATCAGGTGGATCTGACCGACCTCCGGCAGCTCGCCGTCGAGCTGCGACAGGAAGCGCCGGAACTCCACCCCGCGACGGCGGCGGTGCAGGGTCCCCAGGACGCGCTCGGTCGTGCTGCCGAGCTCGGCGAGGAGCGTGCGGACGGCCGGCGGCAGCGGCTCGTCGTGCCGCTCGCGCAGCGCGTCACGCAGCTTGGGACGGAGCATCGTCTCGCCGTCCAGATGCAGCGCCAGCACCCGCTCGGGCGGTGCCAGGTACATCGCGGCCACCTCGTGCGAGGTCTCCAGCGCGAAGGGATCCGTGGACAAGCCGAAAGGCTCGATACGCGGCTTGGGGGGTTCGGGGCGGGCCTTAGGACCTGGTCTTGCCATGCCCCGATCGTATGCTGCGGCCCGGACCTCCGAAGACCAATCGTCCGTGTCCGGCCCCACAACGCGAAGAAGCCCCCACCGAATAAACGGTGGGGGCTTCTCCTGAATGATTGTT
>NZ_BAAALF010000022.1:0-62680 GCF_039528135.1 Kitasatospora nipponensis
CCACGCCGGCCGCCCGGTGGTGGCGCCGCCCGCAGCCGCGCGGGCCGGACCGTTCGCCCGGGCCGGGCCGTTCGGGCGGACGCCGCGGCGCGAGCGGATCGGGCACCGCAGGTGGAACGTGCGAGTCGAGCGGGTCGAGCAGTCATCACGTCGCCTTCCTCACCGACCACCGGCCCCTGGTGGATCCGGCGCCGACCGGTCCGGGGCGGCCCGGACGACGGCGGTGTCGGAGGCCGGCACCTGGCCGGGCGGCATCGGCGGCGCGGTCAGCAGCAGGTGCAGGTAGGCCCCCATGGTGGCGAGCATCACCACCGCGATGAAGGGCCAGCGGATGCCCAGCCGGGCCGGCAGGCTCAGTGCCCACTCCGGCAGACCGGCGGGCGACCGGCCACCGCCGCGCCGGCGGCGGCCCACGCCACGGGCCGCCCGCCGACCGGCCGCGCGCCCGCGACCCGAACGGTTCGCGCCGCTCGTCCGGCGGCTCATCGGGCGCTCCGGCGACGCGCGGTCCTGGTCCGCGGCTGGGGGCCGGTCAGGCCGATCCGGTCGCGGTGGTCGAGGAGTTCCACGGGCATGTCGAAGGCCACCGCGGCGACCAGTTGACTCGCGTGCACGGTGTCGCGCCGGTAGGCGGCGAACCGCTCGGCGCGCAGCGAGCCCTCGACGATCTCCATCCGCTCCCCCAGCGCGGGCACCCGGGCCACCGGCGCGGGCGGGTGCATCGGTGCGGGCGGGAGCACCGGCGCGGGCCAGGGCGCCGGCGGGGAGCCCTGCGGCAGGATCGGCTGCTCGGGCTGGGCACACGGCCACCGCACTGCGGGCGGCCCGTAGTCGAGAGAGGTCATCGCACCGTTTCCGAGAGATGGGTGAAAGCGCGTCGGCGCAGCCGGGTCGGCGAGGGCAGCACCCTGATCAGGAAGGCCAGCAGGCACAGGCCCGCACCACCGGCGACCCCGATCGCGACGGCGTTGAGATGGCGCGGCTCCGGGTGCACGGTGAAGATGTGCAGCCAGATCAGCGCGAAGGCGGCGTACGCGCACTGGTGCACGCGCAGCCAGCGGTGGTAGCCCAGGCGCCGCTGCAGCCAGAGCGCACAGGCGACCACCACGGCCAGTTCCAGGCCGAGGATGCCGAAGCCGACCGGGATCCGCTGCTCGCCACCGACGAACGGGACGACCAGCTCACGCGCGCCGATCCGCCAGATCGGCTGGTACAGGAAGGAGGAACCGTGCACGGCCCCGAAGATCAGGGCGCTCAGGGCGAGGGTGGTGTGCGCGCCGTGCACCGTCGCCCGGTTGACCACCCGCTGGAAGTACCGCAGGCGCAGCACGACCCCGAGCAGCACGGTGGCCACCATCAGGGCGTAGGCGAGCAGCGCGGCCAGCCGGGCGATCCGGTGCACGCCCGGGTCGTAGGGCACCCGCCGGTCGTAGGCGTCCAGCGGCGAACCGGGGATGGGCGCGGCGGCGGCCTGCGGCCCGAGCAGCGCGCAGGCCAGCAGCAGGAGCAGCACCAGGACCAGCAGGACCGCGCAGCGCACCGGCGGTCGTGCTCCCGGGCGGCGTTTCGGTGCCCGCGCGGTGTGGCCTGCGGCCGGAGCCGGTGCGTCAGTGATCATGGGCTGGATTCCTTGCGTGGTCGCTTCGCGCGAGCAGGGCGCGGCCGACGGAGGGCACCCGGGCCGACCCGCCTTCCCCGGTCGCCAGGGGCCCGACTGCCCTGATCGTACGAGCCGTTGGGACCGCGCAACCGGCCTGCCGGGGTGCTTAACGAACGCCTAAGGTTGCGCTCACCCGCTGGTACGGACCGGGGTCGGTGAAGGGCTAGGACCGGCCGCGGAGCAGGGTCTCGGCCGGGCGGCGGCGCCGGTGGCGCCAGGGCGCGCCGAGGCCGCGGCGGGGCGGCTCGGCGAGGCCGAACACGACCTGGATCCGGGCGCCGCCCAACTCGCTGCGCAGCACGCTCAGGTGGCCGCGGGTCGAGGCGGCGGTGCGCCGCGCGATGTCCAGCCCCAGGCCGGTGGATCCGCCGACGCCCATCGCGCGGGCCGGTGCGCCGTGCGGGTCCGCGATGCCCGCGCCGGCGTCCTCGACCACCAGGACCACGCTCTGCGCGGTCCGTTGCACGCCGACCGCGAATCCGGTGCCCTGCGGGGTGTGCCGGAAGACGTTGCCGACCAGCGCGTCCACCACGGCCGCGAGGTCGTCCTGCGACACCGGGACCGGCGTCGGCTCGTCGGTCGCGCTGAACCGGCAGTCGCGGCCCTGCTGGGCGGCGAGCACGGACCAGAAGCCGACCCGGCGGCGGGTCGCCTCGGCGACCTCGCACACCGGTTCGCCCGCGGCGCCGCTCGGCGGCAGGGGCCACGGGTCGAACGGCGAGGCGCTGCGCGGGGTGCTCGGCGAGCCGCCCTGCGGGGCCCGGGCGGCCACGATGATCGAGTCCACCTCGGACTCGATCTGGTGCACCGCCGCCGCCAGCCGGTCCGCGCCCCGCACCGGGCCGATCTGCTCGCCGGCCAGTCGCAGCGCGGTGAGCGGGGTGCGCAACCGGTGCGACAGGTCGGCGATCAACTCGCGTTCCGCGGCCATCAGCCGGGTGATCCGGTCCGCCATCGCGTTGAACGCCGCACCGGCCTCGTGCAGTTCGCGCGGGCCCGCGGGCGTCACCCGGATCTCCAGGTCCCCCGCCCCCAGCGCGTTCGCGGCCGAGGACAGGCCCCGCGAGGCGCGCACCATCCGGGCGCCCAACCGGTCGGCCACCAGCACCGATCCGAGCACCAGGCCGAGGACCAGCAGCGCCAGCACCGCGCGGCCGGTGGCCACCCCACGGCTCAACTCCGCCTGCGGGACGAACTCCTCGACGACCGCGACCCGGCCACGGTCCAGCAGCACCGGTTGCAGGTAGTCCCAGCCGCCCGCGGCGTCGGCCCCGACCGCCTCCCGGCGCTGGATTGCCCGGTCCAGCAACACCGCCGGGGCGTGCGGGGATCCGATCAACTCGCCGGTCGGCAGGTGGACGCAGAGCCGGTCGGCGAAGTCGGCGCCGCGCACCGCCGCCCGCACCTCGGCGGCCTGGTCGACCTCGCTCTCACCGGTGTCCCCGGCGGCGAGCGCCAGCAGCGGCGCGACGGCGGCGGCCCGGCGCTGCGCGGCGTCGGTGGCCGCCGTGCGGGCCTGGCTTCCGAGCAGCAGGGCCAGTGGGACCACGAAGGAGAGCGCGACCATCGAGGTGACGGTCAGCGCCACCAGCGCGAGGGTGGCCCTCACGACGGGCAGACCAGCTTGACCCCCACCCCTCGGACCGTGTGCAGGAACCGCGGCCGCACCGCGCGCTCGCCCAACTTGCGGCGCAGGCACGAGAGGTGGACGTCGACCGTCTGCTCGTCCACGTACGGGCGGCGCCACACCTCCTCCAGCAGCTGCTTCTTGGAGACCACCGTGCCGGCGTGCCGGGTCAGGAACATCAGCAGGTCGAACTCGCGCCGGGTCAGCAGCACTTCCCGGCCGGCCAGGTGGACGGTGCGGGCCAGCGGGTCGAGTCGCAGCTCGCCGACGGTCACCGGGGCGGTACCCGGATCGGGACCGGGACCGGGCCGCCCTCCCCCGGGGCGACCGGGCGCCGCGGCACCGGGCGGGCCGCCCCGGCGCAGCACGGCCGCCAGCCGGGCGACCAACTGACCACCGGAGAACGGCTTGACGAGATAGTCGTCAGCACCCGCGTTGAGCAGTCTGATGATCTCCCGGTCGTCGTCGCGCGCGGTGGCCACCAGGACCGGGACCTGGGACAGGCCGCGGATCATGCGCAGCGCGTCGGCGCCGTCCAGATCGGGCAGGCCCAGGTCCAGCACGACCGCGTCCGGCTGCCACCGGGTCACCTCGCGCAGGCCGCCGAACCCGTCGGGGGCGCTGCGCACCAGCAGCCCGTGCGCGGTGAGGATCTCGATCAGCGCGGTTCGGATGACCGGGTCGTCTTCGATGACTAGGACTGAGGTCATGGCGCACACCGTAGCCGATCCGCCCGAACTACCCGCAAGAGTCGCTCGATTGGCGGTGAAGCGGTCGAATTCGGGCACCGGCGGCCCGCTGCCCGAACGGAACCTTGGGCGTGGGTTGTCGCTGCGCGCGATCCTGGCCACCCCGTACCTGCTGACCGCCACCCCAGCCAGGCCCCCGCCACCGCGCCGGCCGCCGACCACCCGTCAGACCCGCATCCGGGCACCGCAGCGAGGTCCGTTTAAGGACTAGACCAATTCGGATGTCCGGGTGGAGACTTTCGCCATGAGCGACGCGACGGTCCTGCTGGGTCGCGACGAGGTGCTGGTCCGCTGCCGGGCGGGCCTCGCGGACGGCGGCGGGGTCCTGCTGACCGGCCCCGCCGGCATCGGGAAGTCCGCGATCCTGGACACCCTCGACGACGAGGCGACCGAGGCCGGCGTGCTGGTCCTGCGCAGCAACTCCTCGGCGATCGAGGCCTCGCTGCCCTACCTGGCGCTCTACGACCTGCTCGCGCGCCCGATCGCCGAGCAGGACGGCCTGATCGCCCCCCACCTGCGCGCGGTCCTCGACGTGGCGCTGCTGCGCGCCCCCGGCGACGGCGCCCCCACCGAGCAACTGGCCATCCGGGTGGCGGTCCTGGAGCTGCTGCGGGCACTGGCCGCGGACCGCCCGGTGCTGCTGGTCCTGGACGACGCGCACTGCCTGGACCCCGCCAGCGCGCAGGTGCTGGGATTCGCGGCACGCCGGCTGCAGGGGCACCGGGTCAAGGTGGCCGCCGCCGAACGGGTCGAGTCCGGCGGCGAGCCGGCCTGTCTCGACCTGCTGCCCGAGCCGCGCACCGAACTGGCGGTCGGCACGCTGCCCGGGCCGGTGATCGGCGAACTGCTGCGCACCCGGCTCGGCTTGCCGCCGGCCGACCGGCTCTCCGAGCGGATCCAGAGCGCCAGCGGCGGCAACCCCTTCTACGCCCTGGAGCTCGCCCAGGCCGCGCTGCGTTCGCGGGCCCCGGTGAGCACCGACGAACCGCTGCCGGTGCCGCAGCGCCTGCGCGGCCTGCTCGCCGACCGGCTGGCCGCGCTGCCCCGCGAGGCGGTCGACGCCCTGCTGCTGGTGGCCGCTGCCGCCCGCCCGCACCGCCGCCACCCGGCCCAGGACGACCAGGCGCTGGCCGCGGCGCTGGCCGCCGGGGTGGTCGCCAGCGGGCCGGGCCCCGAACTGCGCTTCACCCATCCGCTGCTGCGGGAGATCATCTACGCCGACGCCACCCTCGCGCAGCGCCAGGCCTGCCACGCCACCCTGGCCGGCCTGCTGGACGACCCGCTGGAGCGGGCCAGGCACCGGGCGCTGGCCACCGCGGCCCCCGGCGCCGAGCTGGCCCGGGAGTTGGCGGACGCGGCCCGGATCGCGGTGACCCGCGGCGCGCCGGCACTGGCCGCCGAGCTCTCCCGGCTGGCCGCCGAACGGACCCCGGACGATCCGGCGCTGGCCGCCGAGCGGCTGCTCGCCGGCGCCCGGCACGCCTATGACGCCGGGCTGGTCGATCAGGCCAAGGAGGCCTGCGCGGCGGTGCTGCGCGGCCCCAACCGGGCGGCCCGGGTGGGCGCCCGGCTGCTGCTGATCGACCTGGCCGGCGGTGACCGCTCCGGCACCCCGGCCCTGCTCGACGCCGCACAGGCCGACGCCGGGGACGACCCGCGGCTGCGCGCCGGGGTCCGCCGCTACCGGGCCGACCACGCGATCAGCACCGGTGCGACCGAGTTCGGCCTGGCCGAGCTGGCCGCCGCCGAGCGGCACGCGCAGGAGTGCGGCGACGTCGACCAGCAGATCGACGTGATCGCGCTGCGGGCGCCGATCGAGATGCAGCTGCGCCCGGCGGCGGTGCTGCCCTCGCTGCGCCGGGCCGGCGCGCTGGCCGTCGGGCGGCCGGGCGCGGCGCTCAGTGCCGCGGCCATCCAGATCCGCTGCTGCCTGGTGGTCTGGCTGCTGCGCTGCGGGGAGGTCGCCGAGGCGATCGAGGCGGTGAACCAGCTGCGCACCGACGTCGAGAACGCCGGCCGGGTCAAGGACCTGGGCGACGTGCTGCACCTGGTCGCCTCGGTGCACGAGCGCGCCGGGCTCTGCGGCCAGGCGTACCAGGCGGGCCGGCTCGGCGGGCGGATGCGGGTGGAGCTGGGGCCCACCGCCGGCCCCGGGCTGGTGCTGAGCGCGGCCGCCGAGCTCAACGGTGGCAGCGCCGAGCAGGCCACGGAGTTGGCCGACGCCGCGATCCGGGCCGGCGAGCTGGCGGGCGACACCGAGTGGTCCGCCTACGCGCTGGGCATGCGCGGGCGCGCCGACCTGCTCGCCGACCGGCTGCCGCAGGCGGCCCAGCACCTGGGCCGCTGCCGGGCGATGCTGCGCGGCCTGGGCTTCACCGATCCCGCGCTCTTCCTGGTGGACGCCGACCTGATCGAGGCGCTGGCCCGCTCGGGCGAGACCGCGCAGGCCCGCCGGGTGCTGGACGAGGCGGTCCGGGAGGCCGCCCGGCTGGAGCGCCAGGTGGTCGGGCTCGGGCTGACCCGGGCCCGCGCGCTGCTGGTCGGGCTGGACGGCGGCCCGCACGGCGCCGCCGAGCAGCTGCGCGCGGCGCTGCCCGCCAGCCACCCCTACCCGCTGGAGAGCGCCCGGGCGCTGCTGGTCCTGGGCGACCTCGAACGCCGGGCCCGGCGCAGGGCCGCGGCCCGCACCGCGCTGCGCGCCGCGGCCCGGGCCTTCGCCACCGCGCAGTGCCTGCCCTGGCTGGCCCTCACCCGCGAGCGGCTGGCCCGGCTGGACGCGCCGCCGGGGGCGCTGAGCGAGCAGGAGCGGCAGATCGTCGAGCTGGTGCAGGGCGGCGCCACCAACCGGCAGATCGCCACCGCCCTGCACATCTCGGTCAAGTCGGTGGAGGGCAGTCTCACCCGGCTCTTCCGGCGCTTCGGGGTGCGCGACCGCACCGAACTGGCCGTACACCGCATCACCGGCTGACCCACCGGCCGACCCACGGTCACCCCACCCCGCCCCACCCCGCCCCGCCCCGCACCGCGCCGCCCTGCCCTGCCCCACCCGGGCCGCGGACCCCCCGCGGCCCGGCCCCACGGTGCCCGGGCCCCGGCAAGGGTCCCCCCTCGACTTTGCAAGCGAAGGTCAAGGGTGCCATTACGTCTTTGATTCATTGACCGTACCCGGGGTGCAGGCTACGTTTCCGCACGGCGCGGGTCGAGTTACCACCCCCACAACCCCCGCGCCGCGCACTCCCATCCTTCGACGCCCCGGCACAAGGGGCCGGTTCGCCGTGCCCGCGATCAGCGCCGGTCCGCGCGGGATGTGCTCGCGGGCGACCCGCCCGGCGAGCCTGGTCCGCCCCCACCCAGGGGCCATGCTCTGGAAAGGAGTCCGAGTGGACACGCACCATTCGGAACGCCGCGCACGGTCCGCCCTCCTCGCCCCGCTCAGCGTCATGGGGCTGCTCGTCACCATGATGTCCGGTGCCTTCGCCGGCAGCGCCGTCGCCGCCCCCACGGCACCGGCCGCCGCCCCGAGCGGCGTCACGGTGGCCCGCTCCTGCGCCGTCCCGACCCACCCGGGCGAGTTGGCCTGCCTCGCCCTGCGGCGCACCGACCTGCGCGCGCAACTCGCCCCGGCGGCGCCCTCCGGCTACGGCCCCAGCGACCTGGCCAGCGCCTACAACCTGCCGGCCGGCGGCTCCGGCCAGACCGTGGCGATCGTCGACGCCCAGGACGACCCGAACGCCGAGTCCGACCTGGCCACCTACCGCTCCAGCTACGGACTGCCCGCCTGCACCACGGCGAACGGCTGCTTCCGCAAGATCGACGAGCACGGCGGCACCAGCTACCCGACGCCGGACTCCGGCTGGGCCGGCGAGATCTCGCTGGACGTCGACATGGTCAGCGCCGTCTGCCCCTCCTGCCACATCCTGCTGGTGGAGGCCGCCTCGGCCAACGTCAGCGACCTGGGCACCGCGGTGAACCAGGCCGTCGCCCAGGGCGCGAAGTTCGTCTCGAACAGCTACGGCGGTTCCGAGGACTCCTCGGTCGCCTCCTCGGACTCCTCGTACTTCAACCACCCGGGCGTGGCGATCACCGTCAGCACCGGCGACTCGGACACCGGCGCCGAGTACCCCGCCACCTCGCAGTACGTCACCGCGGTCGGCGGCACGGCGCTCAGCCGCTCCTCCAACGCCCGCGGCTGGAACGAGACGGTCTGGAAGACCAGTTCCTCCGAGGGCACCGGCTCGGGCTGCTCGGCCTACATCGCCAAGCCCTCCTGGCAGCACGACACCGGCTGCTCGCGCCGGATGGAGGCGGACGTCTCGGCGGTCGCCGACCCGGCCACCGGTGTCGCGGTCTACCAGACCTACGGCGGCAACGGCTGGGCCGTCTACGGCGGGACCAGCGCGGCCTCGCCGATCATCGCCTCGGTCTGGGCCCTGGCGGGCGCACCGACCGCGGGTGACCGGGCCGCCCAGTACCCGTACAACCACACCGGCAGCTTCAACGACGTCACCTCGGGCAGCAACGGCTCGTGCTCGGTGTCGTACTTCTGCAACGCCGGCGCGGGCTACGACGGCCCGACCGGCTGGGGCACCCCGAACGGCACCAGCGGCTTCGCCGCCGGGACCACCAGCAGCGAGACGGTGACCGTCACCAACCCGGGCAGCCAGAGCACCAAGGGCGGCAGCGCGGTCTCCCTGCAGATCTCCGCCACCGACTCGGCGGGCAAGTCGCTGACCTACAGCGCCAGCGGGCTCCCGGCGGGCCTGAGCATCTCCACCGCCGGCCTGATCACCGGCACCCCGAACACGGCCGGCACCAGCAGCGTCACCGTCACCGCCACCTCCGGCACCGCCTCCGGCAGCACCACCTTCAGCTGGACCGTCGGCTCCGGTGGCACCGGCGAGACCGTCACGCTGCGCAACCCGGGCAGCCAGAGCGGCAGCGTCGGGACCGCCGTCTCGCTGCAGGTCAACGGCAGTGACTCGGCCGGCAACGCGCTCAGCTACAGCGCCAGCGGCCTGCCCGCGGGCCTGAGCATCTCCACCGCCGGCCTGATCACCGGCACCCCCAGCGCCGCCGGCACCAGCAGCGTCACCGTCACCGCCACCTCCGGCACCGCCTCCGGCAGCACCACCTTCGGCTGGACCATCACCTCCGGTGGGGTCGAGACCGTGACGGTCGGCAACCCGGGCAGCCAGAGCGGCACGGTCGGGACCGCCGTCTCGCTGCAGGTCAGCGCCAGTGACTCGGCCGGCAACGCGCTCAGCTACAGCGCCGGCGGCCTGCCCGCGGGCCTGAGCATCTCCACCACCGGCCTGATCACCGGCACCCCCAGCGCCGCCGGCACCAGCAGCGTCACCGTCACCGCCACCTCCGGCACCGCCTCCGGCAGCACCACCTTCAGCTGGACCATCACCTCCGGTGGGGGTGGCGGCTGCAGCGGCGTACCGGCCTGGAGCGTCAGCACCTCCTACGTGCCGGGCGACCAGGTCTCGTACAACGGCCACAAGTGGCTGTCGACCTGGTACTCCACCGGCGCCACCCCGGGCGCGCCGGCCTCCTGGGCCGTCTGGTCGGACCAGGGCGCCTGCTGATGAGCCCGATGGGCCCTGAGGCAGGGCAGTAGCCCATCGGTAGCCGGGGCCGCGACGGACTGGGGAAACCGTCGCGGCCCCGTGCTCGCGCCCCCGCCCGTGCTCGCGCCGGTGGCATCGGACGGTCCGGCGGCCGCCCGGTGCCACCGGCGCGAGCACGGGCACACCGCGACAGGACGGGCTACCGGTCCTACGCGTCGAACCACCCGTTGCGGCGGGCGTAGCTGCCCGCCTGGAAGCGGCTCTCGGCGCCCAACTCGCTCATCAGGTCCGTGACATGGCGGCGGTAGGTGCTGGTCGACATGGAGAGCCGGCGGGCGGCCATCTCGTCCTTCAGCCCCGACTCCAGCAGTTGCAGCACCGAGCGGCGCAGCTCGTCCTTGGCCGAGCCGTAGCCCAGCCCGCTGGGCGCCGAGCTGAACGGCAGCGCGGAGTCCCAGCCGCTCTCCCAGGCCCGCTGGAGGTGGCGCACCAGCAGCGGCTCGCGGATGACCATCGCGCCCGCGCCACCGCTGTCCTGGTCGTCGGCGATCACCGCGGTCGACCAGTCGAAGAAGATGATGCGGTTGGGAATGTGACCGATCGTCCGTACTTCTGAGCCGATCGCGCTCATCCGGACCAGGTGCTGCTGCATGTAGCGGTGCGCCAGCACCGAGTGCGGGTAGAGCGTGCGCATCGACACCCCGCGGGCGATCAGGTCGGTGGTGCGCGCCAGCCCCTCCTCCAGCACCTCCGGCGGCGGCAGCAGCGGATGCGCGGCCGCGACCTCCACCCGGGTGGCCTCGGAGAGGTGCTCCAGCGTGGAGCGGACGGTGTCCAGCAGCGTCAGGTGCTCGATCTGGTGCTGGGTGGACTGCCCCTGCCAGGACTCCTCGAAGACCGGCTTCATGCTCATCACGTGGCCGCGCAGCCGCTCGGCCTCCCGGTAGCGGCGCTGGATCTCGGCCTCGATCGGGCCGGCCAGGTGGGCGGCGGCCGCGTTCGGGCTGAACGGGAGGTACCCGGCGCTCTCGGCGCCGTCCGGCTCCCCCGCGGCCCCGGACCGCGCTGCGCCGGGCCGCTGCGAGCCGCTGTGCAGCAGGTGCAGCCGGGCCAGGTCGCGCACGGCCGCGTCCACCTCGGCCATCGGGACGCCCAACCGCATCGCCGCCTTCGCCGGGTCCAGCCAGCCCTGCTCCAGCGCCCACCGGTAGAGGGCCACGTGGAGCTCCCCCAGGGCCGGTGCGTCGTCCGGGGGGCCGGGTGCCCGATCGCCCGGGAAGCCGCCCGGGAAGCCGTTCCCCAGGCCGTTCCCCAGGCCGTTCGGCGAACTGTCCGGCGAGCTGTTCGGGAGGCCGTCCGGGGAATCGGTCGTGCGCATCCTCTGTGCCCTTCACTGCTGAGTGGTTGTCACTTGCTAGTTGTCATCACCGGGCGGGGGTGGCGCGCAGCGGGTCGCCTCGGGCACGGTTGTCCCCGAGAGAGAAACCGCTGGCTTCCGGTAGAAGTCACCATCTCGCAGGGGGAACACCATGAAGCTCAAGGCCGCCGCACTGTCGCTCATTTCCATCTTTGCGCTGGGCGGTTTCCTTGTCGCGGCGAATGCCGCGCCGGCCACCGCTCAGCGGAATTCCACCGTCCGGGTGGCTGCCGACGCGCCGACCGTCGCGGTCGCCCCCGACGCCCTCGGTGACGTCATCTGGCACTAGCAGGACGTCTGGCCGGGCGGCGGGCCGCGCCCGGCCTCGCACAGCGGCACTCTGAGACGTCTGCTCGGCGCATGTCGTACTCTCCGGCGACTCGGAAACAAGCGAGAGACAAGGACTCGGTGGCCCGGCCAGGGGGCCGGCCACCGACAACCTTCCGGATTATAACCACCCTCTCGTAGCGGCTCCCCGGGCCACCCGGGTCCCGCTTTTTATTCCCCTCCGCCATATCCGATGGGCCATCAGTTTCGGCACCCGTCGGGCGGATCACACACCTGCGCGGTCGGCCGCGGGCCGGATCGGGCCGCGCTGCCCGGGGTACTCGAACGCCCCAAATGGGCGTTCTCGCAGAAATCCCCGATCGGGTCGCAGAACCCCGGAAACACCGCAGAAACACCCCAGAAGGGAAACGTGACAATGACCACTGCCGTCGACACGCCCAAGTGCCTCGTGTGCGACACCGACTTCGAGGTCCAGGCGGACTGGGAGAAGGGCGAGATCGCCGAGTGCGGTGCCTGCGGGCAGGAGCACGAGGTGGTCGAGAAGACCGACGCCACCGTCCGGGTCGAGCTGGCCCCCGAGGTCGAGGAGGACTGGGGCGAGTGACCTCCTCGGAGCCTGAGGTCCTGCTCTCGGTCACCATGCTGCGACCGGACGAGAAGCTGCTCCTGCAGGCGCTGCGCGCCCAGGGGCTGCCGGCCCGTCCGGTCCTGCTGGAGGACCTGGCGGAGGTGGTGGCGGGGCACACGGCCCCGCCCGGCCTCGCCCTGATCAGGAACCTGTCCCACCGGGAGGCGATCGGCGTCGCCCGGCGGCTGGAGTTCGTCGGGGTGGAGACGCTGAACCGCACCGCCACCATCGAGACCTGCAACGACAAGGGCCTGCAGGCCCTGCTCTTCGCCCAGCACGGGATCCCGCACCCCGTCTCGCGGCACGCGTACAGCTACGCCCAGGTCCGCGCGGCGGTCGACGCGCTGGGCTGGCCGGCCGTCCTCAAGCCGGTCAGCGGCTCCTGGGGACGCGGCGTCACCCGGATGACCGACGAGGCCTGCGTGGACGCCTGGGTGGGCGGGCGCGAGTCCGCCGACGCCGGCGGCAAGCTCTTCCCCGTCCTGGTCCAGGAGTACATCGACAAGCCCGGTCACGACCTGCGGGTCGTGGTGGTCGGGCGCACCCCGGTGGTCGCCATCCAGCGGGTCTCCGACGACTGGCGCACCAACACCCACCTGGGCGCGCAGGTGCGGCGGGTCGAGATCACCGACGAGATCCACAAGCGCTGCGCGCAGGTGGTGGACGCGCTGGGCGAGGGCTTCTACGGGGTCGACCTGGTGGAGGACCGCTCCACCGGCGAGCTGATGGTCCTGGAGGTCAACGCCAACCCCGAGTTCGCGCGCTCCAGCGCCCAGCACGGCGTCGACGTGGCCGGCCTGCTGGCCGCCCAGGTGGCGCAGACCTACCAGGCCAACCTGAGCCGCGCGGCCGCCTGAGACGGAGAGACACAACGATGGAGCTGTTCGACACGGCCACCGTACTGACCCGGGTCCTGACCTCGGGCGTGGTCATGAGCATCGAGAAGAGCGACCGGGAACTGCCCGGTCTGGAAAGGCTTTTGACCAAGCAGAGCGGCCGCTCCAAGGCGGTCCTGCTGAACAGCCGCAGCGCGGCGGTGCACGCCGCGCTGGCCGGCCAGGGGATCGGGCACGGCGACACGATCAGCCGGCCCGGGCTCGGCGAGCGGGACCGGGCGTTCCTGGCCTGGCTGGGCGTCACGGTGCGCGAGGACGACGGCGCGCCGGCCTTCGACCGGATCGCCCTCGAGGCGGCGAACGCCCACGCCCTGGGCGAGTTGGCGAGCGCGTCGAGCGCACCGGCGCTGGTCGTCGACCTGACCGGTCTGGGCTTCGGCCCGGCCGCCGCGGTCCTGACCGACGACCCGACGCTGTGGGCCCGCGCCGAGCGACTGAAGATCTTCGGCGCCTACGACCTGCGCACGATGTGGACCCAGCAGGAGGACTCCGCCGACCTGGTGCCCGGCGTCCAGTTCAACTACCGGCTCAGCCCGCTGGTCGCCGCCTGCGTCCGGATGGCGCTCGGCCAGGCCGCCCGGCCCCTCACCACCACCGGAGCAACCACGTGATCACCGACTTCCCCAGCAAGCCCCTGCCGCTGCCCGACCCCGCCGAACTCGACGCCGAGCTGGCCGCGTTCGGCGGCGACGCACTCATCCCCAAGGAGCTGCGCCGGACGATCTTCCCGGTCATCACCAAGGAGGACGTCTTCAACCTGATGCTGGCCCAGCGGGCCACCCCCGAGCGGGTGGTGGCCGACTTCGCCGAGGCCTACCGCCGTTACGTGGGAGCCGAGTTCGCGCTGCCCACGGCCAGCGGCACCTCCAGCCTGCACCTGGCGCTGGTCGGCGCGGGGGTGCAGCCCGGCGACGAGGTGATCGTGCCGGCCTTCACCTTCATCGCCACCGCGCAGGCCGTGGTCGCCGCGCACGCCGTCCCGGTCTTCGTCGACATCGACCCGCGCACCTACTGCATGGACCCGCAGGCCGCCGCGGCCGCGGTCACCGAGCGGACCCGCGCCATCATGCCGGTGCACGTGCACGGCCTGCCGGCCGACGTACCGGCCCTGCGGGCGCTGGCCGACCGCCACGGCATCGCCCTGGTGGAGGACGCCTCGCACGCCCACTCCGCGACGATCGACGGCCAGGTGGCCGGCTCGTTCGGCGACGCGGCGGGCCAGAGCCTGATGGCCGACAAGAACTTCCCGCTCGGCGGCGAGGGCGGCATCGCCTTCTTCGCCACCGAGCAGGCCCACCGGCGCGCCGTCGACTACCTCGAGCGGCACGGCATCGACTACCAGATGTCCTGGGTGGCGGCCGCGTTCGGCGCCAGCCAGCTCAAGCGCCTGCCGTACTACGACGAGGTCCGCGCCCGCAACGCCACCCTGCTGGGCGAGGCGCTGGCCGGCACCGGGCTCTTCCACGCGCCGTACGTGCCGCCGGGTCACACCCACGCCTACAACATGTACCGGATCACGCTGACCCCCGAGGCGGTGGGCCTGGGGGACCTGCCGGTGCACGCCGTCAAGGAGGCGGTGCACGAGCTGCTGGTCGCCGAGGGCGTGCCGGCCCGCGAGTGGCAGAACACCCCGATCCCCTGCCACCTGCCCTTCCAGCACCGCGCGGGCTTCGGCGGCGGCTACCCCTTCACGCTCAACCCCGGTGCGGTGCGCGACCACCGGCCGCAGGACTTCCCGGTCACCCTCGGCATGCTGGACTCCACCCTGGTGCTCTGCCGCGAGCTGCGCGCCCCGGTCGAGTACGAGCGCGCGCTGCGCTACGCCGACGCCTTCGCCAAGGTGGCCCGGCGCCCCGACGCGATCCGCAAGCTCGTCGCGGACGGCGACTACCGCCGCCCGTACGAGAAGGCGGCCCGCCTTGGCTGACACCATCCGCGTCGCGGTCGCCGGGGCCAGCGGCTACACCGGCGGCGAGGTGATCCGGCTGCTGCTGGACCACCCGCAGGTCGAGCTCGCCTTCCTCTCCGCCGAGCGCAGCGCCGGCACCCCGATCGGCGCCGTGCACCCCTGGCTGCGCAACCACCCGGGGGCGGCCGGCCTGAAGTTCCGTCCGCTGGCCGAGCTGGAGGAGGTCGACGTGGTCTTCGGCTGTCTGCCCACCGGCGCCCTGCCGGCCCGGCTGCCGCTGCTCGCCGAACGGGCGAAGCGGGTGCTGAACCTGGCCGGCGACTTCCGGCTGCGGGACGCGGCCGAGGTCGGCGCGTACTACCCGAAGACCGCCGCCAACCCGCCGCAGGAGGAGTTCGCCTACTACGTCCCGGAGTTGTCGCCGGTCGTGCCGCAGGGCCGGTTCATCAACCTGCCCGGCTGCATGGCGGTGGCGACCATCTACGCGCTCTACCCGCTCTTCGCCGAGTCGCTGGTGCTGCCGCAGGTGGTGGTCGACGCCAAGACCGGCTCCAGCGGCGGCGGGCGCGGCAGCACCGAGCCGGTGGCCGAGCGGGCCGGCAACTTCCGGGTGCACAAGCTGCACGGCCACCGGCACACCCCCGAGATCCGCCAGGCGCTGGCCGAGTTCACCGGTTCCGCACCGGAGTTGCGCTTCTCCACGCACAGCCTGGACGTGCCGCGCGGGATCATGGTCACCGCCTACAGCAGGCTGCGGGAGGGCACCAGCGCACTGGACGTCAAGCGGGCGTACGCCAAGGCGTACGTCGGCAAGCCGTTCGTCCGGGTCCGCCCGGCCCCCAAGGCGCCGCAGGACTTCCCGATGCTCAAGGCCGTCAACGGCTCCAACGTCGCCGAGGTGGCGATCGCCGTCAAGGACGACCAGTGCGTCGCGGTCACCGCGCTGGACAACCTGATCAAGGGCGCGGCGGGCCAGGCCATCCAGGCGATGAACCTGGTCAGCGGATTCGCCGAGACCACCGGGCTGCCGCGCACGGCGGTGTCGCCGTGAAGCCGCTGTACGTGGTCAAGGTCGGCAGCGCCACCCTGGACCGGGGCGCCGTGCACGGCGAGATCGCCGAGCTGGTGCGGCGCGGCGCGCGGGTGCTGCTGGTGGCCGGCGGCGCGGTCGGCATCGAGCGGCACTACCGCGCGATCGGCCGCCCGATGCCCGAGCTGCGGCTGGCGAACGGCGACGCGGTGCGCTACTGCCCGCCGCAGGAGATGTCGCACCTGGTCGACGCCTACGAGCGGGTCACCCTGCCGGCCGTCGAGGAGGGCCTGCGCGCGCACGGGCTGAGCGTCTTCACCGCGGTCGCCGCCCGCGGCGCGCTGGTCAGCGGCCGGGCAAACCGCCCGCTCAAGGCGCTGACCGCGGCCGGGAAGGCCACCGTGGTGCGCGACCACCGGGTCGGCCTGCCCGAGCACGTCGACACCGTGCGCCTGCACGCCCTGCTGGACGCCTACGACGTGGTCTGCCTCAGCCCGCCGGTGCGCGACCAGGACGGCGGCACGCCGCTGAACGTCGACGCCGACGTGCTCGCCGCCGCGCTCTGCACCGCGCTGGACGCCGACCACCTGCGGCTGGTGACCGGCACCGCCGGACTGCTCACCGACCCGCAGGACCCCGCCAGCACGCTGCGCCACGCCCACCCGGGCGAGGCGGCCCGCTACGCCGGCGGCCGGATGCGGCAGAAGGTCCGGGCCGCCGAACTGGCCCTGGCCTCGGCCGCGGACGTGGCCATCACCGGCCCGCACACGATGGCCGAGCCCACCGGGTGGACCCGGTTCTGGCGCACCGAGGCCCCCGCCGAGGACCTGGCACTGGTCGGCCGCACGGTCGGCGTGCCGTCCGTCTCCGGCGACGAGCGGGAGCTGGCGGCCTACCTGCTCCACTGGTGCCACGAGCGCGGCATCACCGCCGAGATCGACCCGGTCGGCAACCTGGTCGCCACCCGCGGCCGGGGCCCGCGCCGGCTGCTGCTGCTCGGCCACCTGGACACCGTCCCCTACCGCTGGCCGGTCGAGTGGCGCGAGGGCGCGCTGCACGGCCGGGGCAGCGTGGACGCCAAGGGCAGCCTGGCCGCCTTCCTGGAAGTGCTGGCCACCGCCGAGGTCCCCGCCGACGGGCAACTGCGGGTGGTGGGCGCGGTCGAGGAGGAGATCTCCTCCTCCAAGGGGGCCTTCCACGCCCGCGACCACTACCCAGCCGACGCGGTGGTGATCGGGGAGCCCAGCGGCGCGGCCAAGCTGACGCTCGGCTACTTCGGCCTCTTCAAGCTGCGGGTCACCGCCTCGGTGGCCAGCGGCCACTCCGCGGGCATGGACGCCGTCTCGGCACCGGACGCGCTCTTCCGCGCGCTGGAGTCGATCCGCACCGCGGTGGAGAAGGAGGCCTCCGAGGCGCTCAGCGCAGTGATCGACGTGCGCTGCGAGCCGGGCCACCGCAGCCACCGAGCGATCGGGATCCTCAACTTCCGCATCCCGCCCGGCGCCGACCTGGCCGTGCTGCGCACCGCCGCCCTGGAGCACGCCGCCGACGGTCTGACCGTCGAGGTGCTGCGGGCCACCCCGGGGCACAGCGGGGGACGCTCGGGCCCGCTGGTCAAGGCCTTCACCCGGGCCTTCGGGCAGGCCGACATCCGTCCCACCTACGTCGTGAAGAAGGGCACCTCGGACATGAACACCCTCGCCACCACCTGGCACGGCGTCCCGATGGTCGCCTACGGGCCGGGTGACTCCGCGCTCGACCACACCGACATCGAGCACCTGAGCGCCGAGGAGCACCGGCTGGCGCGCGGGGTGCTGGCCGACGCCGTGCGGCGCTGGTTCGCCCTCACCGACGGGAGCCGATCGTGACCGCCCTGCTGGACGGCCCCACCGGCCACCCGGTCACCACCGACCACGCCGTCACCACCGACCACCCGGTCATCAGCGCCGACCTCGCCGAACGGGCCCGCCAGGCCCGCCGGCTGGTCATCGACATGGCCGCCAGTCCGCGCGGCTGCCACCTCGGCGGCAGCCTGTCGGTGCTGGACATCCTGATCGCCGCGCTGCACCGCGCCGCCCGCGGCGACGGCACCGAGGTGGTGCTGAGCAAGGGCCACGCGGCCGCCGGCCTGTACGCGGCGCTGCACGTCAGCGGCGTCCTGGCGCAGAACCCGGCGCCCGTCTACGGGCAGCTCGGCCACCCCTTCACCGGCCACCCCGGTCCGAAGGTGCCCGGCGTGCGCTTCCCCACCGGGAGCCTGGGCCACGGCGTGCCGTACGCGGCGGGCTGGGCGCTGGCCCGCAGGCTGGGCCGGCTGCCGGGGCTGGGCATCGCGGTGGCCGGCGACGGCGAGCTGCAGGAGGGCCTGGTCTGGGAGACCTGCCAGGTCGCCGCGGCCCAGGAGTTGGGCAACTTCGTGCTGGTGGTGGACCGCAACGGCGGCCAGAACGACGGCCTGGTGCGGGACATCTCCCCGCTGCCGAACCTGGCGGCCCGGTTCGCCGCCTTCGGCTTCGAGACCCGCGAGGTGGACGGGCACGACCTGGCCGCGCTCGGCGCGGTCCTCGAGCCCGACCGCGCCGGGGCCCGGCGGCCGCTCGCGGTGATCGCCGACACCGTCAAGGGCAAGGGCGTGCCGGCCGTCGAGGGCAAGGCGGGCTCCCACTACGTGACCATCGACGCCGCGCGCGCCGCCAAGTGGAAGCGGATGATCCGATGACGACTGCCACCGCCCCCGCGCCCCCGCTCTCGGGCCGGGACGCCTACCGCGACGAGCTGACCCGGCTGGCCGCCGAGGACCCCGCCATCGTCTGCCTGGAGGCCGACCTCGGCGGCAAGGGCCACCCGTTCCAGGCCGCCCACCCCGACCGGTTCTTCAACCTCGGCATCGCCGAGGGCGCGATGATCGACATGGCGGCGGGCCTGGCGGTGGCGGGCTACAAGCCCTTCGTCTCCACCTTCGCGCCGTTCGCCGCGCTGCGGGCCGCCGAGAGCCTCAAGCTCACCCTCGGCTACCTGGCCGCCGGCGTCACCGTGGTGGCGCCCTACGCCGGGGTCTCCGGCGCCTGGTTCGGCACCACGCACCACTGTCTGGAGGACCTCGCGGTGCTCCGCTCGATCCCCGGCGTGGCGGTGGCCGCACCCTACGGCGAGCAGGAGACCCGCGCGGTGGTGCGGGCCGCGGCGGCCTCCGGGCAGCCGCACTACATCCGCACCGGACGCAACGCCGGCTACCGCAGCCTGCCCACCGAGGGCACCGAACTCCCGCCCGTCACCTGGGAGTTCCACGGCGAGCCGGGCGCGAGCTGCCTGGTCTCGGTGGGCGAGGAGGGCACCCGGCTGGCACTGGAGGCGCGGGCCCTGCGCCCGGAGCTGGCGCACGCCCACCTCGGCTACCTCGACCACGTCCACCTGGCGGCCTCGGCCGCCGAGTTGGCCGCCGGACACCGCCGCTTCACGGTGATCGAGGAGCACCGCCAGGAGGGCGGCGCGGCCGAGGCGCTGGCTCTGCTGCTGCCCGGCTGCGAGGTCGTCGGCGTCAACGCCGGCCACGGCTGGCCCACCCAGGGCGGCGACCACCACGAGGTGCTCGGCCAGCTCGGCCTGGACCTGCCCGCGGTCCTCGCCGCACTGCCGCCCCGCTGATCCGTCCGGCCACACCCGGACATCCAACTCCCCTGCGCCGCAGTCGACCTGGCGCAGCACCGAAAGGAATTCCCATGCACATCGTCATGGTGGAGTGCAACCCCAACGGCATCGCCGGCATCGCCAACGCCCTGGAGCTGGGCCACCGGGTCACCCTGGTCACGGCCGACCCCGACTTCTACCTGGCCGCCTCCCCGCTGGCCGAGGCCGCCTACGCGCACCCCTCCTGCCACGTGCTGAAGAGCGAGACGGCCTTCTCGATCGAGGTGCTGGAGCAGCTGGTCAAGGAAGTGCACGCGGCCGACCCGGTGGACGGCGTGATGACCTACAGCGAGTACCACACCGTGCACGCCGCCTCGGTGGCCCGCGCGCTGGGCCTGCCGGGCGTCAGCGTGGAGGGCGCGCTCAACGCCCGCCACAAGCACCGCACCCGGCTGACCCTGCAGGGCCACGCCGAGGTCCGCCAGCCGCGCTTCGCGCACGTCCAGGAGCCGGACCGGATCGAGGCCGCGATCCGCGAGATCGGCTTCCCCTGCGTGGTCAAGCCCTCGGACGGCACCGCCAGCCTGCACGTGCTGCACCTGACCGACGAGCAGGAGCTGCAGGACTACCTGGCCCAGCTCGCCCAGGTCACCGACTACGGGCGCGGCGTCACCCGGATCCCCGACATCCTGGTGGAGGAGTTCGTCACCGGCGAGATCGTCTCGGTGGAGTCCTGCGTGCTGGCCGACGGCCGGATCGTCAACCTCGGCATCACCGACCGCACCATGAGCGGCTTCCCGTACTTCATCGAGATGGGCGCCACCTTCTTCCGCGGCCACCCGCTGGAGGCGGAGCTGTTCGCCGCCAACGAGGCGGTCCTGCGCGGGCTGGGCATCGACTTCGGTTTCATGCACACCGAGTTCATCCTCGGCGCGGACGGCCCGGTGCTCTGCGAGGTCAACGGGCGCCTGGTCGGCGGGATCGTGCCGGCGCTGATGAAGATCTCCACCGGCGTCGACCCCTACCTCGAGGTGATCCGGCAGGCCCTGGGCGAGACCCCGGAGCTGCCCTTCCCCGGCGAACTGACCGCCACCGGCCGCTGGTTCGGCTCCCCGGTGGAGGGCGAGCTCACGTCCGTCGACTTCTCCGCGCTGACCGAACTGCCCGGCTACGTCGAAGCGCTGAGCTACCGCGCGCCCGGCCGTCAGGTCTCCCGGCTCTCCACCAGCAACTTCGACTGGCTGGGCCACCTGATCTTCACCGGCACCGGCCGCGACGAGGCCGCCGAGCGGGCCGAGGCGGCGCTGGACCGGATCGGCGTCGAGATCGCCGTCAAGGTCGCCCGATGACCACCCCGACCGGCGAGCCGGCCGGCGACCTGGCCCTGCGCCGGGTCGCCGTCCCCGCCCTGGACCCGGAGTCGCTCTTCGACGTCGAGGTGGCGCACGGCCGCTTCCGGCGGATCGAGCCGGTCGCCCCGCGCACCGCGGGAGAGCCCGCCGTGGAGCTCTGGCCCGGCTACGTCGAGGCGCACGCGCACCTCGCGCTGCCGGCCAACTTCGACGACTCGCTGGACGACCCGCGCCTGATCGCCCTGCAGTACCTGTACCACGGCGTGACCCACCTGGCGGACCTCTTCGGCTTCCCGCTGGTGCAGTCCCGCTGGGACGCCGGCCGGGCCCAGTCCGCCTTCCCCTATCCGGAGTTGGTGCACTGCGGCTACGCGGCCACCGCCGTGCGGGACAGCTCCGGGCGGACCGGCCACGGCGTCGAGTTCCCCTCCCCGGTCTTCATGCTCGGCACCGGGGAGGACCTCGCCGCGGTGCTGCACGCCAACCGCGAGCGCGGCGGCAGCTTCCTGAAGGTGATGTTCACCGACGGGACCGAACAGCCCGAGATGGCGGTGCGGTTCGCCCGGCTGGCGCCCGAGGTGCTCGCGCACACCGCGCGGGTGACCCGGGAGCAGGGCGTGCCGGCCGTGCTCGACTGCAACACCCGCGAGGAGGTGCTGGCCGCCTACGCGCTGGGCTTCAGGCTCTTCGCCCACCCGGTGCGCGACGTGGAGCTCAGCGAGCGGGACTGGCACGAACTGGCCGGCGCACGCTTCGTCTCCACGCTCGGCGGCCTGCGCCCGATGGTGATGGACCGCGCGGAGTTCCTGCGGGAGTACGGCCGCCCGGGCTTCCGGGAGACCCAGGACGGCGCCAACCTGGACTTCGTCCAAGCGGTCGAGGAGCCGTTCGGGATCCGCTACGGCTGCCAGGACACCCGCACCGCGGCGCTCGCCACCATGCGGGCCAACAACCTGGCGGCGCTGCGCCGCGGACAGCTGCTGGTGGGCACCGACTGCGGCAACACCGGAGCGTTCCACGGCTACAGCCTGCTGGGCGAGCTCGACCTGCTGGCCGCGGCTCCCGAGACCGGCGGCGCGCTGCGCGAGGAGCTGCGACGGGCCGCCACGGTGGAGAACTGGCGCTTCTTCCAGGAGCTGGCGGGCCGCCCGGCCACCGGTCACCCGCTCACGGTGGGCGACCCGGCCACCTTCAACCTCTTCTCGGCGCCCGCGACCGCGCACGCGCCGCTCTCCGTCCTGCCGGACACCACCGTGGTGCGCGGCACCACGATCGACCGGCCGGCCCTCGCCCGGGAGATCCGCGCCCTGCGCGCCTCGGCATCGAATGGAAAGGTCGTCCTGTGAACACCCAACTGAGGCGCACCCTCTGGGGGATCGACTTCGGCATCGCGCTGGCCCACGTCGGGAACTACATCTACTTCCCGCTGCTCGTCTCCACCCTGGGCGTCGCGTACAGCGGCTTCTGGGCAGGCTTCGTGATGTTCCTGACCTACGTCGGCCGGCTGGCCTCGACGTTCACCTACGAGGGCGTCTCGGCCCGGCTGGGGATCCGCAACGGGATCATCGCCGGCGTCGCGCTGGAGGCGTTCGCGCTGCTCGGGATGGGCTTCGTGCACGGGGTCGCGCTCTACAGCGTGCTGGCCTTCTTCGTGGGCTTCGGCTCGGGCGTCTCCTTCCCCGGGCTGAAGAACATCCTCTCCACCTTCCCCGAGGCGCACCGGCCCAAGGCCTTCTCGTCCTTCCAGATGTCCTGCCAACTGGGCGCGATCGGCGGCGCGCTGGCCGGCGGCCTGTTCGCCGGCGTCGACCTGCGGGTCCTGTTCGGCACCGTCTTCGGGCTCTTCGCGCTCTACTGCCTGGCCGCGCTCTTCGTGATCCCCGCCGACGACCCGGCCCCCGCCACCGCGGCCCCCGGCGACACCGCCGCCACCCCCGCGCCCAAGGCCCCGCTCTTCAGTCTCGCCGTCCTGCGCGGCATCACCCTGGGCGGCGGCGGACGCTACTTCCTGCTGTCGAGCGTCTTCTGGCTGCTGTCGATCAGCTTCCTGGTGGGCATCCCGCTGCACATGCAGGAGTACGTCCACGGCCTGCCGATCTCGATGCCGTTCTGGATCACCGGCGCCACCCTGCTGGTGCTGCAGTACCCGGTGCTGCGCTTCCTGAGCCGCCACCTGCAGCCGGGCCAGGTGATGGCGGTGGGCTTCGCCGCGATGACCGCGGCCTACCTGCTCTTCGGCGCCGGCCGCAGCGCCGCGTGGGTGGTGGTGGGCTGCCTGGTGGTGGTCTTCGGCGACATCCTCTTCACCCCCTCCTTCGACCTCTGGGTGGCCAAGCAGATCCCGCGCGAGAACCTGTCGCGCGCGATGGGCTCGATGCACTTCTTCCGCAGCTTCGGGAACATGGTCGGCACGCTGGCCGCCGGCACCCTGTACGACCTCGCCCGCACCACCGGCATCCCCGGCCTGAACTGGTACGTGGTGGCGGCCGTCGCCGCCGGCGCCGCGGTCTTCAGCCTGGCCGGCGCCCGCCGCCCGGCCCCCGCGGCGCTCGCCGAGCCGGTCCTGGAGCCGGTCGGCCAGAGCGCCTGAGGCGCGCGGACGAGAAGGGCGGACGCCGTGGACCCGGCACGCTGCCTCCCCGCGCGGGGGGAGACCCACCTCTGGTACGGCGGCCACGACGAGCCCGGCGCCGAGCCGCACCGGGACCTGGAGGTGCTCTCGGCCGACGAGCGGCACCGCTGCGCCCGGTTCTCCGGCCGCGCCGACCGGGCCCGCTACGCGGCCGCCTGGGCCGGCGTGCGCCGGGTGCTGGCCGGCTACCTGGGCGGCTCGCCGGCCGCCCTGCGGTTCGAGCACCACGGACCGTTCGAGGGCGGCGAGCAGCGCCGCCAGCCGTACCTGCGCACCGGCGAGGGGGCCGCGCTGCGGATCAGCGTGGCCCGCTCGGAGGGGCGCTGGCTGCTGGCGCTGGCGGTCGGCGACCCGGTGGGGGTCGACCTGGAGCACCTGCGCGACTTCGACACCGCGGGCCTGATCGAGCGCTGCCTGGCCCCCGAGGAGCGGCGGCGCGTCAACTCGCTGCCCGCCGCCGAGCGCGGCGACGCCTTCCTGCGGGCCTGGACCCGCAAGGAGGCGCTGATGAAGGCCGCCGCCCTGCCGCGCGGCACCGCGCCGCACCGGCTGCCGGTGCACCCCACCCGGTACGGCCCGGTCCCGGTCGGCCTGCCCGGCGAGCCCCCGCAGGGGCCGCCCGGCTGGACCGTACGGGACCTGGTCCTGCCCTCCGCCGCCGAACGGGCCGCGCTGGCCCGGCCGTTGCACTGCACCGGCCCGGTCCGCTGGCACGACCTCGCGGCCACCGGGCCACCCGCCACCGGCGGACCCGCCGCCGCCGCACGACACTTCGCCGCCGCCACAGAGAAAGCAGCTGCCCCCGGGGCATGATGAGAGCCATGGATCTTCGTATCTTCACCGAGCCGCAGCAGGGCGCCTCCTACGACACCCTGCTGCGCGTCGCGCAGGCCGCCGAACAGCTCGACTACAACGCCTTCTTCCGCTCCGACCACTACCTGCGGATGGGCGACGGGGACGGCCTGCCCGGCCCCACCGACGCCTGGATCACGCTGGCGGGCCTGGCCCGGGAGACCTCGCGGATCCGGCTGGGGACCCTGATGACGGCGGGCACCTTCCGGCTGCCCGGGGTGCTGGCCATCCAGGTCGCGCAGGTCGACGCGATGAGCGGCGGCCGGGTCGAACTCGGCCTGGGCGCGGGCTGGTTCGCCCAGGAGCACGCGGCCTACGGGATCCCCTTCCCCGGCCACCGGATCGACCGGCTGGAGGAGCAGCTCGCCGTCATCACCGGGCTGTGGGAGACCAAGGTCGGCGAGCGGTTCGACTTCGCCGGGACGTACTACCAGCTGACCGACTCGCCCGCGCTGCCCAAGCCGGTCCAGCAGCGCATCCCGGTGCTCGTCGGCGGCACCGGTCCGACCCGCACGCCGGCCCTCGCGGCCCGCTACGCCAGCGAGTTCAACCTGCCCTTCACCTCGCCCGAGCAGAGCCGGGAGGCCTTCGCCCGCACCCGGGCCGCAGCCGAGGAGCGCGGCCGGCCCGGCGACGACCTGGTCTACTCCAACGTGCTGGTGGCCTGCGTCGGGAGCGACGACGCGCAGGTGGCGCGCCGGGCGGCGGCGATCGGCCGCGAGGTCGAGGAGCTGAAGGCCAACGGCCTGGCCGGCTCGCCGGCCGAGGTGGTGGAGAAGATCGGCCGCTACCGGGAGGCCGGCAGCCGGCGGATCTACCTGCAGATCCTCGACCTGGACGACCTCGACCACCTGGAACTGATCGCCGATCAGGTGAAGTCCCAGCTGGACTGAGGAAGTTGCCGACGGGCCTACGCGTAGATGTCCGGGTTGTCCCGGCTGATCCGCTGCCAGATCGGCTGCCACTGGAACCAGCCGGCCAGCTCGAAGCCGATCTCGCCCTGGGTCTGCCGGGCCTGCTCGGGGTCGATCAGCAGCGGGCCGGCCCCCAGGCCGGCCGCCGCGCTGTAGGCCATCAACTGGGCCTGCGCGGTGCGCTCCAGGGTGAGGAACCACCAGGCCGCGCTCTCCACGCTGCCACCGACGGTGAGCATCCCGTGGTTGCGCAGGATCACCGCCTTGTGGTTGCCCAGCGCGGCGCCGATCGCCCGCCCCTCCTCGGCGCCGGTGACCACGCCGTTGTAGGTGGCGTGCACGCCGAAGTCCTCGTAGAAGGCGCAGGCGTCCTGGGTGAGCGGCTCGATGCCCATCGGCAGGCTGCTGAGCGTCTTGCCGTACGGGCCGTGGGCGTGCGCGGCGGCCACCACGTCGGGGCGGGCGGCGTGCACCGCGCAGTGGATGGCGACCGCGGCGGCGTTGACCGGGCCCTCGCCCTCGACCACCGCGCCGGTGTGGTCCACCCGGACCAGGTCGGACTGCCGGATCAGACTGAAGTGCAGGCCGAACGGGTTCACCCAGTAGGAGTCGGTGTGCTCCGGGTCGCGGACCGTGATGTGCCCGGCCACCCCCTCGTCCAGGCCGGCCCGGCTGAACATCCGGAAGGCCGCGGCGAGCTGGACCTTGCGGTGCTCGCGCTCCTCGGCGGCCGTCGCGAAGGTCGGGGGCAGCGCCGGCCTCAGCTCCGGCCCGCGCCCGCTCCCCTCGGCGCCCACGGCAGCAGCAGCGGCGGCAGCGATCCGCGGATCGGTGGGGGCGTCTTCGGTGCGCAGGGTCATGGCACTCCGTCCGGGGCTCGCAGTAGGGTCGGCGGACCGGGCACCGCGCCGTCACCGGCGCGCCGGTCGGGGCCGGGCTCCAGCGTGCCGGGGTGCGGACGGCTTTCCCAGGTCGGCCGCCCACACCGTCACCGGCGCGCGTTGTCGACGGCCCACACCGCGGGCCGCACCGTCCGCCGGCTGTTCAGGAAGGCCGGGTCGACGCCGTGGAACTGCCGCCGAGCGCCGTGGCCGCCGCCGCCCGGCTGGGCGCCGCCCTGCCGGAGCTGGCCCCGCTGCTGGCCCGCGAGGTCCGCGAGGACGTCGCCGCGCTGGCCGTCCTGCCGGCCCGGGCGGTGGACTCCTTCCTACTCCTGCTGCTGGGCACCGCCGCCGAGGGCATGGGCCGCGCGGCGGCGCCGACCCCCGAACAGCTGCACCGGCTGGACCCCTACATCGAGCAGCGGGCCGAGCTCGGCGTGCCGGTGGACCAGGTGCTCGGCGGCCTGCACCGCGGCGCCCGGTTGGTGGTCGCCCGGCTGCTCGCCGACTGCCGGCCGCCGCTGTCCGGCGCCGAGGTGGCGCAGCTGATGTTCTTCGGCCAGGAGTGGGTGGAACAGGTCCGCCGGCACATCCTCACCGTCCACCGGACGGCCGAGCTGCGGCTGGCCCGCACGGGCCGCGACCGGGACAACGCCCTGCTGCGCGAGCTGCTGGTGACCGGCGCCGCCTCGGCCGTCGCCGCGCTGCGCGAGCGCTACCTGCCCCCGGGGCGGCTGCACCTGGCCCGCTTCCGCCCGCACCCGCACGAGGCCGCCTGGGCCGCCGAGAGCGCGCTGACCGCCACCCTGGGCGGCCCGGTGCTCAGCGGGGTGCTGGACGGCTCGGTGCTGCTGGTCACCGCCCGCCCGGTGCTCACCGCGCCCGCCGGGCGGCGGATCGTGACGGCGGGCCCGGCGCCGGCCGCCGACCTGGTGCGGCTCAACCAGTTGCTCGCCGTCGCGCTGGGGCTGGCCGACGAACCCGGCCTGGTCCCGCTGCCACGGGTGGCGCAGGAGGTGGTGCGGGCCGACCAGCCGGAGCTCGGCCGGCTGCTCGGCCGCACCCTGCTGGCCGGCCTGCACCCCGAGCGCCCCGACCACGCCGAGATCCTGCGCACGCTGGCGAGCTACCTCGACCTCGGGGCCCGGCTCGACCTGGCCGCCCGGCAGCGCCACGTGCACGTGAACACCATCAAGCACCGACTGGAGCGCTGCCGGGAGCTCACCGGCACCGACCCGGGCGATCCCGCGATCCGCGGCGCGCTGCTCTGGGCGGCCCACCGGCTGCTCGCCGACCGGGCCGACGCCGGCGCCCCCGGGCCCGGCTCCGAGCCCGACCCGCAGCGGGCCCCCGAGCCCGCCCGGGAGCGGTCCTCGCACCGCCCGGCCCCGGCCGACCAGGGCGGCGGCCCGGTGACCGATCGGTAACCCGTGCGTACGGATGGCCCCGTACCGGGCTCCACAGCGCACCCCCTCCTCATATGATCGGAGCGACATGCGCCATGCTGGGTGAGGTAGAGCACTCTTTACCCCGCCTCTCCGACGTGGCGGAGCACCAGCACGTGAGCCGCCCGTGGCCCCCCTCGGACGGCCGAGAAGGAGGAAGCACGTGGACGACGTTCTGCGGCGCGCCGCGCTCTTCGCGGCTCTCGACGACGAACAGGCCGGCGAGCTGCGCGCTTCCATGACCGAGGTGACCCTCGCCCGTGGAGAGTCGCTCTTCCACGAGGGCGACCCGGGCGACCGGCTCTACGTGGTCGCCGAGGGCAAGGTCAAGCTGCACCGCGCCTCGCCGGACGGCCGCGAGAACATGCTCGCGGTGCTCGGCCCCAGCGAGATGATCGGCGAGCTCTCGCTCTTCGACCCCGGCCCGCGCACCGCGACCGCCAGCGCGCTGACCGAGGTCAAGCTGCTGGGCCTGGGCCACGGCGACCTGCAGCCCTGGCTGCACGCGCGCCCCGAGGTCTCCATCGCGCTGCTGCGCGCCATCGCGCGCCGGCTGCGGCGGACCAACGACGTGATGTCCGACCTGGTCTTCTCCGACGTCCCCGGCCGGGTCGCCAAGGCGCTGCTCGACCTCTCGCGCCGCTTCGGCGTGCAGTCCGACGAGGGCATCCACGTCGCGCACGACCTCACCCAGGAGGAGCTGGCCCAGCTGGTCGGCGCCTCGCGCGAGACCGTCAACAAGGCGCTCGCGGACTTCGCCGGGCGCGGTTGGCTCAAGCTGGAGGCCCGCGCGGTGGTCCTGATGGACGTCGAGCGCCTCTCGCGCCGCTCGCGCTGACCCGGGCCCCTCTCAAGCCCCGCACGCGCCGCCGCCCCGGGACCACGGACTCCTCGTCAGATGAGTCCGTGGTCCTCGAGGTAGCGCAGCTGGGCCAGCACCGAGAGCTCGGCAGCCGGCCAGAGCGCCCGGTCCACGTCCGCGTAGACCCGCGCGACCACCTGCTCGGCCGTGCGGTAGCCGGCCTCCACCGCCGTCTCCACCTGCGCGAGCCGCGCCGCGCGGTGCGCCAGGTAGTACTCCACCGTGCCGAGCGCGTCCGCCAGCACCGGTCCGTGGCCCGGCAGCACGGTGCGCACCCCGTGCTCGGCGGCCAGCGAGCGCAGCCGGCGCAGCGAGTCGAGGTAGTCGCCGAGCACCCCGTCCGGGTGCGCGACCATCGTGGTGCCCCGGCCGAGCACGGTGTCGCCGGTCAGGATCGCGCCGTCGGCCGGCAGGTGGAAGGTGAGCGAGTCCGCGGTGTGCCCGGGCGTGGCCACCACCCGCAGCTCCAGCCCGCCGACCTCCAGCACCTGACCGCCGTGCAGCCCCTCCTCGCCCAGCCGCAGCGCCGGGTCCAGCGCGCGCACCCGGGTGCCGGTCAGTTCGGCGAACCGGGCGGCGCCCGCGGCGTGGTCGTGGTGGCCGTGGGTCAGCAGGGTGAGCGCGATCCGCCGGCCCTGGCTCTCGGCGGCGTCGATCACCGCGCGCAGGTGCCCCTCGTCCAGCGGACCGGGGTCGACCACCACGGCCAGCTCCGAGCCGGGCTCGGCCAGCAGCCAGGTGTTGGTGCCGTCCAGGGTCATCGGGGACGGGTTGGGGGCGAGCACGCAGAACGCGCGCGGGCCGGCGGCCCCGCCGACGGTGTCGGCGGGGTCCCCGGGCAGCAGACCGGTCACCGTGGTCCTCAGGGAGTGTGGGGCGGGAGGGGTTCGAGCCGGCCGCCCTCGGCGAGCCGGCCCAGCGGGCGCGCCCCCAGGGTGCGGACCAGGGCGCGCGGCGGGCGCAGGTTCAGCACCGCCGGGCCGTCGCAGGCCAGGGTGCGCGCCGGCGAGCGGCGGGCGCCCAGGCTGCGGCTGGGGAACTCACGCACGGTGCGGCGAGCCACGTCATTGTGGATCATCGGCAGGGGGTCCTTCCTCGGGAAAGTGGCCGTCGATGGTCAGCTCCTCATACCCCGACCATCGGACGGTCATTCGATCACCCGTCAGCTCGGCCTCGCCGAGCACGGGAGTCAGTGTGCGCCCCCGGGACGCCTCCAGCGCCTGGGCCGCGCTGCGCACCGGCCGCAGCTCGCGCAGCACCGAGACGGTCGGCGGCAGCATCCCGTAGCGGCCCTCGGCGTGGCCCCGCACCGCCTCGGCCGGCGTCAGCCAGGCCACCCGGTCCGCCTCGCCGACCTCGCGCGCGGCCCGCTGGCCGGGCGGCATCGCGGCGACGAAGAACCAGGTGTCGTAGCGCCGCTCCTCGAAGGCCGGGGTCACCCAGCGGGCCCAGCCGCCCAGCAGGTCGCTGCGCAGCACCAGCCGGTGCCGGCGCAGGAAGTCGGCGAAGGAGAGCTCGTGCGCCTCCAGGGCGGCCCGCTCGGCGCTCCAGTCCCGGTCCGGCGCGATGGTCGCGGCGTCCGGGCCGGCCAGCAGCACGCCGGCCTCCTCGAAGGTCTCGCGGACCGCCGCGCAGACCACCGCCTGCGCCGTCGCCCGGTCCACCCCCAGCCGCGCCGCCCACTCCTGCGGGCTCGGGCCGGCCCAGTCGGGCGCCGCCTCGGCGTCGCGCGGATCGACCCCGCCACCCGGATAGGCGTACATGCCGGCCGCGAACGCCATCGAGCTGCGCCGGCGCAGCAGGTAGGCCTGCGGACCGTCGCCGTCGCCGGGCGTGTCGCGCAGCAGCACCACGGTCGCGGCCTGCCGGGGCACCGGCACGGTCAGCTCACCGGCGGCCAGCGCCCGGATCCGGGCGGGCCAGCCGGGCGGCATCGTGGGCGCCAGGGCGCCGGGCGCCGCCGCGGGCGGGACCGGGACCGGATCAGGGGATTTCACAGCCATGCCCGGATGCTATGCACCCGGGCACGGCGCTGAGAAGACCCGGCTGGTCATCCGGGCCGTCGACGGCTGCTCAGGCCCGCACGCGGACCTGGATCTCGACCTCGACCGGGGCGTCCAGCGGCAGCACCGCGACGCCCACCGCGCTGCGCGCGTGCACGCCGGCCGCGCCGAGCGCCTGGCCGAGCAGCTCGCTGGCACCGTTGATGACGGCGGGCTGACCGGTGAAGTCGGGGGCGGAGGCGACGAAGCCGACCACCTTGACGACCTGCTCGATCAGGTCCAGGTCACCGATCACCGACTTCACGGCGGCCAGCGCGTTCAGCGCGCAGATCTGCGCCAGCGCCTTGGCCTCCTCGGGGGTGACCTCCGCGCCCACCTTGCCCGAGTTCTGCAGCTTGCCCGCCACCATCGGCAGCTGGCCGGAGGTGAAGACGTGGTCGCCGGAGCGAACCGCCGGGACGTAGGCGGCGACCGGGGCGGCCACCTCCGGCAGGGTCAGGCCCAGCTCGGCCAGCCGGCTCTCGACACCGCTCATCAGTTCTTCTCCCGCTTGAGGTAGGCCACCAGCTGCTCGGGGTTGTTCGGCCCCGGCACGACCTGGACCAGCTCCCAGCCGTCCTCGCCCCAGGTGTCCAGGATCTGCTTGGTGGCGTGCACGAGCAGCGGCACGGTTACGTATTCCCACTTGGTCATGGGGCTGACTCTAGACCGTCCGACGACGGCCCGGTCCGATGTGAGGTGGGACACAAAGCGGCCTCCAATCCGGATCCGCGACCGGATGCTCCCGGCATCGGGAGCGGCCGCTGGTTACGCTCGCGGGAGGCACCCCAGCAGAGGGAGACGGAGCGTGGCAGGAACCCATCGGTCCCTGGACCCGTCCGGCGACACGCCCGGCGGCCCGGACTGGGAGGGCGTGCGGCTGCACGTCGTCAGCGGCAAGGGCGGCACCGGGAAGACCACGGTCGCGGCCGCGCTCGCCCTGGCGCTCGCCGCCGAGGGGCGGCGCACCCTGCTGATCGAGGTGGAGGGCCGGCAGGGGATCGCCGAGCTCTTCGGCCTGGCCGCGCTGCCGTACGAGGAGCGCAAGGTGGCCACCGTCTCGGCCGCCCAGCTGGGCCTGCCCGCCGGCGCGCGGGGCACCGGCAGGGGTGGTGGCGGCAGTGGGGGTGGCAGCGGCGCCGGGGAGCTCTTCGCGCTCGCCATCGACACCGAGCAGGCGCTGCTCGAGTACCTCGACATGTTCTACAAGCTCGGCCGGGCCGGGAAGGCGCTGCAGAAGGTCGGCTTCGTCGACTTCGCCACCACCATCGCGCCCGGCGTGCGCGACGTGCTGCTGACCGGGAAGGCCTGCGAGGCCGCCCGGCGCAAGGGCCCCGACGGGCGCCGGGCGTACGACGCGGTGGTGATGGACGCGCCGCCCACCGGCCGGCTCACCCGGTTCCTGAACGTCAACTCCGAGGTGGCGGGCCTGGCCAGGTTCGGGCCGATACACAGTCAGGCCCAGGCCGTGATGGGCGTGCTGAAGTCGCCGGAGACCGCGGTGCACCTGGTCACCCTGCTGGAGGAGATGCCGGTCCAGGAGACCGTGGACGGCTTCGCCGAACTGCGCGAGGCCAAGCTGCCGACCGGCGGCGTGCTGGTCAACATGGTCCGCCCGCCGGTGCTGGACGAGGCGGCGGTGACCGCCGCCCACGACGACCACCGCGAGGAGATCGCGCTGGCCCTGGTGGAGGCCGGCCTCGGCGGCCGCTCGCGCACCGCGGCCACCCGGCGGGCGGCGGTGGAGCCGCTGCTGGGCCCGCTGCTCGCCCAGGCCCGCGAGCACGCCGAACGGGTCGCGCTGGAGCACGAGCAGCGCGCCGACCTGGCCGCGCTCGCGCGCCCCACCTACGAGCTCCCGCTGCTCAGCGGGGGCGTGGACCTCGGCGGGCTGTACCGACTGGCCGGCGAGCTGAAGAGGCAGGGGGCGGCATGAGCGGGCGCACCGACGCCACGGACGAGCAGGGCGCGAGGGGGCTCGACATCGACCGGCTGATCGACGACCCGGCCACCCGGATCGTGGTGTGCTGCGGCTCCGGCGGGGTCGGCAAGACCACCACGGCGGCCGCGATCGGCCTGCGGGCCGCCGAGCGCGGCCGCCGCACGGTCGTCCTGACCATCGACCCGGCCCGCCGGCTCGCCCAGTCGATGGGCCTGACCGAGCTGGACAACACCCCGCGCCCGGTCAAGGGCGCGGCCGGCCCCGACGGCCCCGGCGAGCTGCACGCCATGATGCTCGACATGAAGCGGACCTTCGACGAGGTCGTGCTGACCCACGCGGACCCCGAGCGGGCCCGGGCGATCCTGGAGAACCCCTTCTACCAGTCGCTCTCCGCGGGCTTCGCCGGCACGCAGGAGTACATGGCGATGGAGAAGCTCGGCCAGCTGCGCGACGCCGGCGAGTGGGACCTGATCGTGGTGGACACCCCGCCCTCGCGCTCGGCGCTGGACTTCCTGGACGCGCCCAACCGGCTCGGCTCGTTCCTGGACGGCCGGCTCATCCGGCTGCTGACCGCCCCCGCCAAGGTCGGCGGGCGCAGCGCGATGAAGTTCCTCAACGTCGGGATGGGCCTGCTCACCGGCACCCTCGGCAAGATCTTCGGCGCCCAGCTGCTGACCGACCTGCAGACCTTCGTGGCCGCGATGGACTCGATGTTCGGGGGCTTCCGCGAGCGGGCCGACCGCACCTACCAGCTGCTCAAGGCGCAGGGCACGGCCTTCCTGGTGGTCGCCGCGCCGGAGCGGGACGCGCTGCGCGAGGCCGCGTACTTCGTGGACCGGCTGGCCGCCGACGAGATGCCGCTGGCCGGCCTGGTCCTCAACCGGGTGCACAGCTCCGGGGCGCCGCAGCTGACCGCCGAGCGGGCGCAGGCGGCGGCGCAGGCGCTGGAGGAGAACGGGGCGGAGCACGAACCGGGTCAGGCGCACGCGGAGGCCCTGGCCGCCGGACTGCTGCGGCTGCACGCCGAGCGGGTCGAGGTGATGGCCCGCGAGCGGCGCACCAGGGACCGTTTCGTGTCGGTCTATCCCGATGTGCCCATGGTCGAGGTCCCGGCCCTGGCGGGCGACGTGCACGATCTGGACGGGCTGCGCCTGATCGGCCATCAGCTCGCGGGGGCTCCGGAGCAGGCCCGGTGACGGCGCGGGCCCGGCGGCGGAGCAGGCACGGCAACCGGACGGACACGGTGACCACGGCCCGCGGCGACAGGGCCGTGCGGTGACGAACGGCCCGGGGCCGGTGGCCCCGGTCGGATCAGCCGGCCTGCGCGTAGTCCGAGAGGATCACGCCGGTCGCCAGCGACTCCTCGTACTCCGTGCGGGCGGTCTCCAGCAGCCGGCGCCAGGAGAGCACCGTCGGACGGCGACGCAGCAGCGCGCGTCGTTCGCGCTCCGTCATCCCGCCCCAGACCCCGAACTCCACCCGGTTGTCGAGTGCGTCCGCCAGGCACTCGGTGCGGACCGGACAGCCGCTGCACACGGCTTTTGCCCGATTCTGCGCCGCCCCCTGGACGAACAACTCGTCCGGATCACTCGTGCGACAGGCGGCCTGCGCACTCCAGTCATCTACCCAGCCCATCCCGGCGCCGTCCTCTCCCGAATCATCGAGGCTCCCCCACGGCGGCAACGGCATATTCACCGTTGCCAGTTGAGGACGTTACGGAAGATTGGCGGTACGCAACAGCCCCTTGGGGTCCAATCTAGAATGACCCAATCGGACTATGGGTGTTGGTTAGATCACTCGTTGGAGTGATCGCAGGTCGTGGGCCTTGCGGGCGTCTCGATCGCCCCTTTCGTGACACAGCGCCACGAAGGACCTGCCCCGAAGGGCCGACACTCGGGGTTGCCGGCCGTGCCAGCTACCTCATACCCCGTCAATTCGGACAACTCTCAACACTCACAAGAGTCTCAGCCCTGTACGGAGCGAAGCTGTCGCAAGCTTGTGACAAGCCTAGGCGAACACCTGCCCTCATGGGCCCGAATGGGCAACGTAGAGTCCTCCTATGGCACCGAAGCGCTCATCAGCAGCCCAGCGCCCCGGCCGACGGCGCACCTCCCCCCTGGAGTTGGCCGGTCACGGGGTGAAGTTCCTGGGCGTCAGCATCCTCTCCGGCGTCCTGCTGGCCGGCCTGGCACTGCCCGCGGTGGGCGCGATCGGGCTCGGCGCCAAGGACGGCGTCGAGAGCTTCGACAGCATCCCCGGCGACTTCAAGACCCCGACCCTCTCGCAGGCGTCGTTCATCTACGACTCCAAGAACAACCTGATCGCCAAGGTCTACGCACGGGACCGCACGATCCTGACCCAGGACCAGATGTCGCCGCTCACCCGCGAGGCCCAGGTCGACATCGAGGACGCCCGGTTCTTCCAGCACGGCGCGATCGACCCCAAGGGCATCCTGCGCGCGATCGGCAAGAACGCCTCCTCCGACAACGCCTCCGAGGGCGCGTCCACGCTGACCCAGCAGTACGTGAAGAACGTCTTCATCGAAGAGGCCGGCGACGACCAGGCGGCCTTCAAGGCGGCGACCGAGAAGAGCCTGGGCCGCAAGATCAAGGAACTGAAGTACGCCATCAAGCTGGAGGAGGAGCTGCCCAAACAGCAGATCCTCACCAACTACCTGAACATCACGTTCTTCGGGCACCAGGCGTACGGCGTCGAGGCGGCCTCGCAGCGCTACTTCGGCAAGAGCAACAAGGACCTCAGCATCGCCGAGGCCGCGACGCTCGCCGGCATCGTGCAGAACCCGAGCGCGTACGACCCGATACTGCACCCCAAGGCCACCCAGACCCGCCGCGACACCGTGATCAACAAGATGCTCGAGGCGAAGCACATCACGCCCGAGCAGGCCAAGGAAGCACTGGCCACCCCGCTCACGCTGAACTACCACGAGCCGCAGAACGGCTGCATCACGGCCGGCAACGGCATGGGCTTCTTCTGCGACTACGTCCGGCACGAGGTGCAGACCGACCCCGCCTTCGGCGCCTCCGCGGCCGACCGCAGCAAGCTGTGGAGCCAGGGCGGCCTGAAGATCTACACCACCATCGACCCGGACAAGCAGGCCGCCGCGAACAAGGCGGTCACCACCAAGGTCTACGTCACCGACACCGTCTCGGCGGCGATGACCATGGTCAAGCCCGGCACCGGTGAGATCCTCGCGATGGCGCAGACCCGGCCCTACGGCCTGGACGACTCCAAGCACCAGACCGTGGTCAACCTCAACGTGGACGCGGCGATGGGCGGCGGCAACGGCTTCCAGCCCGGCTCGACCTTCAAGGCGATCGTGGCCGCGGCCGCGATCGACAGCGGCACCACGCTGGGCCAGGCCTACCCCTCGCCCTCCCACATGCCCTACCCGAGCATGAGCGCGTGCTCCGGGACGTGGAAGAACACCAACCACGACACCGTCGACAACGACAGCCCCAGCGAGGTCGGGCCGTTCCAGATGCCCGAGGCGATGGCCCGCTCCATCAACACCTACTTCGTGCAGCTGGAGCAGGACATCGGCCTGTGCGCGGTCAAGCAGATGGCCAACAAGCTCGGCATCAAGACCAAGGCCAGCGGCGCCCCGCTGCAGGAGGTCCCGGCCATGGCGCTGGGCGTCGAGGAGATGAGCCCGCTCGACATGGCCGGGGTGTACGCCACCTTCGCCTCGCGCGGCATCCACTGCGACCCGGTCGCGATCAGCTCGGTGGTCGGCATCGACGGCAAGAAGCTGGCGGTCCCGCAGGCCAACTGCGGCCCGGCCATGCAGCAGAACACCGCCGACAGCATCAACACCCTGCTCAAGGGCGTGACCGAGAAGGGCGGCACCGGCGCCGCGCTGAGCCTGGACGACGGCCGCGTCATCGCCGGTAAGACCGGTACCACCGACAAGCGCCAGGCCGCCTGGTTCGACGGCTACACCCCCGACCTGGTCGGCGTGGTCTGGCTCGGCGGCCCGCAGGGCAACGTCAAGATGGACCGCAACATCAAGATCGGCGGGCGCGGCTTCCAGAGCGACGACGGCGTCTACGGCGCCACGGGCCCCGGCCCGATCTGGCAGCAGGCGATGAGCGAGGCGGTCAAGGGCACCCCGCAGAACAACTTCACCCTGGTGGACCTGCCCGCCCCGCCGACCCCCAGCCCGTCCCCGAACGCGAGCGGCGACCCGAACAACCCCGCCCCGGGCCAGCCCACCGGGGGCGCCACCAACGCGGGGCTGCTCACCCCGGCCGCCCCGCCGGCGCCCACCTCGCTGCCGATCCCGGCGCCTCCGGGCGGCGTCATCGGCGGCCAGAACCCGGGGCCCGGCCGGCCGAGCCGGCCCAGCCAGCACTGATCACGGGCACCCCGCACGACGCGAAGGCCGCGGCCCCACCACCCGTCCGGGTGGTGGGGCCGCGGCCTTCGCGGTGCGGCCTTCGCGGTGCGGCCTTCGCGGTGCCGCCCCGGCTACCGCTCCCCCCTGCCGCGCGCCCCCACCCCTACTGACCGCTCGTCAGCGCGGCCTTCACCGCGGCGGCCACCCGGCCACCCTCGGCGACGCCGTCCACCTGCGGCCGGACGATCTTCATCACGGCGCCCATCCCCTGCGGCCCGCTCGCCCCGCTCTCGGCCACCGCCGCGGCCACGATCGCGGCCAACTCCTCGTCGGTGAGCTGCTGCGGCAGGTACTCGGCCAGCAGCGCGCCCTCGGCCCGCTCCCGCTCGGCCGACTGGGCCCGGCCGGCCTGCGCGAACGCCTCGGCGGCGTCCCGGCGCTTCTTCGCCTCGCCCTGCAGCACCTGCAGCACCTCGTCGTCGGTGAGCTCGCGCTTCACCTTGCCCGCCACCTCGGCACTGGTGACGGCGGAGAGCGTCAGTCGCAGCGTGGCCGAGCGCAGCTCGTCCCGGGCCCTGATCGCGGCCGTCAGGTCATCCTGCAGCCGCTTCTTCAGCGTTGTCATGCGCCAATCCTCACACCTGGCAGGCCGCACCGCCCGTGATTAACCGTCCCCTTCTTCCTCTCCCCCTCCTCCCCTCCCGGGCCGGTTCACCGAGATCGGCCCGGTCTGCGACGATGGACCGATGCGCAAGCTGTACTCCGTCCCGCTCGCAATCGCCGCCACCGGCGCCGCCGGCCTCGCCTACTCCGCCGGGTACGAGGTCCGCTCCTTCCGGCTGCGCCGGGTGGACGTCCCCGTCCTGCCGCGCGGGGCCAAGCCGGTCCGGGTGCTCCAGGTCTCCGACATCCACATGGTGACCGGCCAGCACAAGAAGCAGCGCTGGCTGCAGAGCCTGGCCGGGCTGCGGCCCGACCTGGTGGTGAACACCGGCGACAACCTCTCCGACCCGCTCGCGGTGCCCGCCACCCTGGACGCGCTCGGCCCGCTGATGGAGTTCCCCGGGGTCTACGTCTTCGGCTCGAACGACTACTACGGCCCCGCCCGCAAGAGCCCGACCCGCTACCTGAAGGCCCTGGCCAGCGGCAACCACGGCCTCAACAACGCCGACGGCACCGGCCGCAAGGGGATCACCGGCGCGATCCACAACCCCTGGGAGAAGCTGCGCGACGGCTTCGACGCGGCCGGCTGGCTCGACCTCACCAACGCCCGCGGCCGCCTGTCCCTGGCCGGCCTGGACGTCGAGTTCACCGGGATCGACGACCCGCACATCCGCCGCGACCGCTACGCCGAGGTCGCCGGCGGCCCCTCCGCCGACGCCGACCTGTCGATCGGCGTGGTGCACGCCCCCTACCTGCGCAGCCTGGACGCCTTCACCGCCGACGGCTACCCGCTGGTCCTGGCCGGGCACACCCACGGCGGCCAGCTCTGCGTCCCCTTCTACGGCGCCCTGGTCACCAACTGCGATCTCGACGCCAAGCGGGTGAAGGGCCTCTCCACCCACCGCGCCGGCGGCCGCCTCGCCCACCTGCACGTCTCGGCCGGCTGCGGCACCAACCGCTACACCCCCGTCCGCTTCGCCTGCCCCCCCGAGGCCACCCTGCTCACCCTGGTGGCCCGCCCCCGATAACCGGATTTCGTCTCCTGACCTGCGTCGGGTAGAGTTCTACTCGTTGCGCCGGACAAAGGAGCAACAACCGCAGGACCGGGGTGTGGCGCAGCTTGGTAGCGCGCTTCGTTCGGGACGAAGAGGCCGTGGGTTCAAATCCCGCCACCCCGACCCAGTAGTACGAGTTCAGGGCCCTATCGGAGAGATCCGGTAGGGCCCTGACTCGTTCTGCGTGACTGACTGCGTGACTGTCCCTCAGGCGGTGGACGGTGGCTCAGCGATCGCCGCCGCCGGGCTCGAGGTCGCCGATCACTCCGAGCCGGATGCCGAGCCACGGATAGGTATGGCTGAAGAACACGTTGTCCTGGGGCTGGAGTCCGACCGCGGAGGGCCACATCTGATACGCGCCGGCGTTGGACACCCCGCCGTGCGCGCGGCGCCAGACCCGTGCGGAGTCGCCGCCGGTCGGGGGCGGCGTGATCGTGTCGGTCCACTCGACCGCGTTGCCGCCCTGGTCGAGGGTGCCCCACGGGGAGGTGGTCCGTGCCTGGCCGACCGTGCTGAGGCTGCCCTGGTAGGCGCTCGCGTAGCTGACGGGATCGAGTCCGAACGGGTTGACGGTGGCGCAGACATCGGGCCGCACCTGGCCGGGGCACCAGCTCGGCGCCGGCTGGCCGGTGGCGTGGTACGAGGCGAGGGGCTGGGTCGCCGCGTTGACGACGTCGCCGGTGCTGGGGTCGAGGACCGTGGGGGCGGGGGCGGTCGCGTCGCCGTCGCCGAAGACTCCGGGATTGGTCGGGTACTTCCAGTAGGAGTAGGTGCCGCCGCCGTTCGGGTCGTAGTAGGCCGCCTTGATCCACTCGTCCTGGCTCGGCACGACGAAGCCGGAGTCATGGGTTCGGGTCGCGTCCGGGCGGGCGAGGTCGTACATCCCGCGCTCGGTCTGTGGCGACAGTTCGACCTGGTAGGTGACGTAGTGGAAGCCCTGGTCGCCGCTGTCCTGCTTGGAGATCAGCCGGCCGTTGTACAGCGCGTTGACGAAGCGCGCGGCCTTCAGGAAGTCCGCGAAACCGTAGGGCTTGTCCGCCCACTGCGGATACGCCACGGAGTAGTGGCAGCCGTCGCCGGCGTCGGCGGAGAAGTCGACCGAGCCGTACTTCGGCCACGCCGACGAGCTCTCGGTCCTGTCGTAGAGACCGTGGGGGTCACGGCCCGTGGGGTCGACCGTGTTCAGGAAGGCCACCCACTGGCCGACCGTGACCTCCAACTGCCCGATCTCGTAGGGGTCCCGGACGGCGCCGACCATCAGGCAGTCGCTCGACGTCGGCGGGGCGTCGGCGCACGTGCGGTAGACGGCGTCCGTGAACGGGACGACACCCACCGCCGGGTTGCCGGGCGCACCGACCTTGGCGGTCGTCACGGTGATGACCGCGCCCCCACCGTGGGCGGCGGGGTCGGGTGCGCGCGACCCGGCGGCAGCGGCACTCGAACCGAGCATCGCGTGCGAGGCGAGCAGCACCGACACTCCGCAGGCGGCCAGGACGGCCCTGCCGAGACGAGTGCGGTGGGAGACGACGTGCATGGGCGACCCTTTCGGCCCTGGCGGCTCGCCCGTGGCCGCAAGCGGCACGGAGCGGCCCGACGATCACAACAGCGGGTCACCACAAGGTACCCGGCTCGTCACTCTCCGCACTCGCGACATGGCGGGACCCGGGCTTCCAGTCCGTCCGCCATTCGTCGCACCGGCCCTGACCGGATGTCAGGACGCCCCGGGAGGAGCCCGGGAGAGGGCCCTCCGGTCACCCGGGGCCGGGGCACCGGCCGCGCGGCGGTTGGCGTAGCCTGCGGCGGACCGGCTGATCAGCCGCGCCGAGGGATCGTCCGGGGGAACCACCATGAGCACCGTCCAGCCCGTTCGTGCGTCCTTCGGGGTCCTGAGGCAGAACCGGCGGCTGCTGGTCTTCCCGCTGGTGACCGCCGCCGCGCTGGCTCTGACCACCGCCGGCGTCGCGGTGCCTCTCTACCTCCTGCACGGGTCCGGGCCCTCGCCGTCCGCCTCGGAGGCGGTCGCCATGGGCGTCTCCTACCTCGCACTGGGGTTCGTGGTGACCTGCTGCAACGCCGCGATGATCTGCGCGGTCCACGACGTGCTGCGCGGCGAACCCGTCCGGTTCGGCGCGAGCTGCCGGCGGGCGATGCGGTACTGGCGGGCACTCCTGATCTGGAGTCTGCTCAGCACGACGGTCCTGCTGCTCGTCCGACAGTTGGAGCGGCTCCCGGTGGTCGGCCCGGTCCTGCGCGAGCTGTTCAGCGCAGGATGGGAGCTGGCCACCTACCTGGCTCTGCCGGCCATGATGGTCGACGGCCTCGGGGTGCTGGAGGCCACCCGCCGGTCCGCGCGGCTGGTCCGCGAGACCTTCACCCGGCAGGTGTTCGGCTCGCTGTGGATAGCGCTGCCCCTGGTCGTCTCGGTGATCGCGGGCTTCATCGCGTTCATGATCGGCGTGGAGTCCGATGACGCCCGGGGCGCCCTGGCCGGGGGGCTGGTCGCGCTCCTGCTGCTGATGTCCGCAGTCCTGGTGGGCACGACGGTCTCCGGGATCTTCCGGACCATGCTCTACCGGGACAGCTCGAGCGCCGCCTCCCGGCAGCCCGCGCACTGATCACGTCGCCTCCCGCCCCCGGTACAGGTGTGCTATTTTTTGTGAGCAGTCGCTCAACTACGGAGGTGCCGGATGGGGCGCAGACAGCTCTGGGACCAGGGGGAGGTGCTGGCGTCGGCCATGCGGCTGTTCCGGTACCGGGGGTATCTGGGGGCCTCGTTGCGGGACATCGAGGAAGCCACGGGATTGCACCCGGGGAGTCTGTACCGGGCTTTCGACAGCAAGGAAGGGCTGTTCCAGGCCGCGTTGGAGGCTTACAACGACCAGGTCGTGCAGGGGCGGGTCCGGGTCCACCTGCTGGAGCCCGCGGATCCCGTGGCGGGGATCCGGTCGTTCTTCACCTCGGCGTTCGAGACCGGTCTCGACCGTGATCCGGGGTGCCTGCTCACCAACACGGCGGTGGAGTCCTTCACCCTGCCGCAGGCCGGGGCGGGGGTGCGCCGGGGGCTGGAGACGATCGAGTCCGGGTTCGCCGACGCCCTGACGCGGGCCCGCGGGCTCGGCCTGCTGGCCGCGGACCTGGAGGTCGAGACCGCGGCCGCCCACCTGCTGGCGCTCTATCAGGGCCTGCTGGTGCTCGTCCGGGCCGGCACGCCGCTCAGCAAACTGCACACCGTCACCGACGGCGCGCTCGCGTCGATCGGCGCCCAGGAAGAGGAACAGCGATGAGTGACTCACAGCAGCTCTGGATGGACTACGCGGCATGCTGGTCGGCCGACGCCGATCAGCGGCTCGCGGCGCTCGGTGCGGTCGCCGTCGACGAGGTCGCCTACCGGGACCCGGGGACGGAGGTCGCCGGCCTGACCGAACTCGCCGCCTACATGGCCGGGTTCGCCGGGGCCTTCCCCGGTCACCGGTTCCGGATCGACGAGGTGCTGGAGCACCACGACCGGTCGCTCGCGCGCTGGACCCAGGTCGGCGAGCAGGGTGAGAGCGCCATGAGCGGCGTGAGCACCGCGCTGCACCGCGACGGCCGGCTCGCCGACATCACCGGGTTCTTCCTGCCCGCGTGAGCCGATCCCGCCCCCCGGTCAGGATCCGATGGACTGCGGGAAGGCGAAGAGGCCGTCCGGGTCGACCTGCTTCTTGATCTCCACCAGGCGCGGGTAGTTGGCGCCGTAGTAGGCGGTGCGCCAGTTCGGCAGGTCGGGGTCGATGAAGTTCTGGTAGGCGGACTGCGAGACGTACGGCGCCAACGCCTCGCGCAGGTCGGCCAGCCAGCGCAGGTTGGCGGCCACCGTGGCGGGGGCGTCGTGCTCGGCCCAGGAGGCGTCCAGGCTGAGCAGGAACCGCGCGTCCCGGTGGACGAACGCGGTGTCCTGGGGGGCCACCCGGTTGATCGCGCCGCCCCAGCCGAAGAGGGCCAGGCCGCAGCCGTCGGGGTTGTCGCCCGGCGGCGGGGTGTCGATCAGGGCCAGGGCGGCGGCCAGGGCCTGGGCCGGCAGCGGTTCGGTGGCGAAGTTGGTGCGGACCGCGAAGGCGCCGGCGGAGGTCTCGTGCCGCAGGTACTCCTGGGCCTGCCAGAAGGTACGGTCCACGAGGTCCTCGCGGCGCGGGCGGGCCGCGGCCAGGGCCGGGGCGATGATCTCCCGCAGCTCGTGCACCGGGCCCAGGTGCAGGGCGACGGCGGAGACCAGCGCGCCCGCGCCGCCGGCGGTGCTGACGCCGATCCTGGCGGAGAACTCGTCCGGCGCCGCGAGCATGATCTGCTGCAGGACGGGCAGCACCCGGGGCGCGTCGGCCCGGTCCCACAGCAGCAGGCAGGTGGAGACGTCGGACACCTCGGTGGCCCGGAAGGTGAAGGAGACGTTGATGCCGAAGTTGCCGCCGCCACCGCCGCGGCAGGCCCAGTAGAGGTCCCGGTTCTGCTCGGCGTCGCAGGTCAGCAGCTGCCCGTCGGCGGTCACCAGGGTGGTGGCCAGCAGGGCGTCCGCGGTGAGGCCGAACGCGCGCGAGGTGGCCGCGGAGCCGCCGCCCAGCGTGAGGCCGCCGATGCCGACCGAGTCGCCGTTGCCCAGCGCGAAGGCCATCGCGTGCGGCTGGATCGCGGCGTTCAGGTCCGCCATCCTGGCGCCGCCGGCGGCCGTCACCAGGCCGGTGGAGCCGTCGGCGTGCACGGAGTTCAGAGCGCTGAGGTCGACGACCAGGCCGCTGGTGGCCGAGAACCCCGCGTAGCTGTGGCCGCCGCCGCGGGCCGCCAGGGCGGTGCCCGTCTCGCGGGCCCACAGGATCGCGCGGCGCACGTCCTCGACGTCGGCCACCTGGACCACACCGCTGGGTGCCGCCGCGGCGAACCGCCGGTTGAACGGTGTGCCGGCGGCGTGGAAGCCGCCCTCGCCGGGCCGCAGCACGCGGCCCGTCACCGCCTTCGCCAGCCGCTGCCAGTCCGCTTCGGATGCGCCGTTCACGAGCCTCACGCCACCTCTTCGATGTAGGAGATCCCGCTGGCCGCGTGCGGGCCGTAGCGCTCCCAGGCCTCCCGCAGCCGGACCCGGCCGTCGGCGGTCAGTTCGGGGGTGTTCACCGTGTGGCCGCAGACCACCTCGCCGGAGACGAACACCATGGTGTAGCCCATCCGCAGGGTGCCGTCGGGCTCCCGGGTACCGACGGTCCAGCCCAGGCGCACCTCGCCGCCGCCGAACTCCGCCCAGACGGTCTCGCCCTGCTGGTGGTACACGGCGACCGTCGCGCTGTCGCCCTCCGGCTTGCGGAACCTGCGCCCGTCGTAGTCGATCACGCGACCGGGCCCGCCGTGCCGGGGGTGGTGACGCAGGCGGCGGGGGCCGCGTCGGGGGCGGGGGCCGCGTCGGGGGCGGGGGCCGCGTCGGGGGCGGCGGCCGAGGTGTCGGCGAGGAACGCCGAGGCCAGGATCCGGTCCCACCAGATGGCGTAGTAGGTGAAGTCCTCGTCGTACTCGTTGACGATGTGGTGCCCGGTGTCCGGACCGACCGTCGCCAGGTCCCCGGCCGCCAACTCGTAGCGCTGCCCGCCGCTGACCACCGTGCCGCGGCCGGACATCACGATGAAGATCTCGCGCTCGCGGTGGTCGTGCGCGTCCGTCACGTCGCCGGGACGCAGCACGCACCAGGCGCCGAGGAACGGGGCCCGCAGGCCGGGCCACGGCTGCAGCAGCTTGAGGTCCAGGCCGTGGGCCCGGGTGAGGTTCGCCGGTTCCGTGCGGCGCACGGTGATGCCGGCACCCACTTGCTCAGTCAACGTCCCACTCCGATCGAGGTCTTCGGTTCGGCGGCCGGGCGACGACCATCAGGCTAGGAGCCGGCGGCTCCCTCTCGACAGGGGAACTATTCCCGGCGGCAAGGGAACCTGCCGCCGGCACCCGGGGCGGGCGGCGACTGCGGCCCACCGACCAGCCGAACCGCTGGACCGCTGAACCGCTGGGCCACCGGACGGCCGACCGCCGGACCGCCGGTCAGCCGTTGCCCAGCCCCGCGTCACGGGCCAGCACGATGGCCTGCGCGCGGTCGGCCACCCCGAGCTTGCCGAAGATCGCCGAGACCCGGTTGCTGATGGTCTTGGAGGCGAGCGCGAGCTCACGGGCGATGGTGGTGTTCGACTTCCCCGCGGCGATGCATTCGAGGACGTCCCGTTCCCTGTTGCTGAGTTGGGGGAAGGGGTAGCCGCGCTGCACGGCCGCCGGGCGGATCAGCGCGCTGAGCCGGTCGGCGATCGCCCGGTCGACGATCCCCTCGCCGGCCGCCACCGCCTGGATGCCGCGCAGGATCTGGTCCGCGCCGGCCCGCTTGATCAGGTAGCCGCGGGCGCCGGCGTGGATCGCCGAGGTGATGGCCTTGTCGTCGTCGACCGAACTGAAGACCAGCACACCCGTCTCCGGCGCGACCCGCAGCACCTGGGTGATCACCCGGGCACCGCCGGGCTCGTCCATCAGGGGGTCCACCACCACCACGTCGGGGCGGCAGCGGGACGTCTCGGCGACCGCCTCGTCGGTCGTGGCGGCCTCGCCGACCACCTGGATGTCGGCGGAGCGCTCCAGCATCGAGCGCACGCCGTGCCGGATCGCGGGTTGGGCGTCGGCGAGGAGCACGGTCAGCGTGGCCTGGACGCGGTGCACCGACGGGAGGTCGCGGTCGGGTCGGCGGCCGGCTCTCTCGCGTTGCCGGTCGGTCTCCGAGGGCAACGGCCGGAGTAACCCCTTGATGCTTGCCTTCTGGCTCACGTGTTTCTCCTCGAGAAAGAGCGCCTCCAACTCGGTCGTTCTTGGTGGGTCAGGGCAATCGCCACCAGGAAGGTCCAGGGATCAGCCGACCGCCGTGAACAGCGGTGCTCTTCGGGGTACGGGACACTGCGGGAAGCGCTGAGTCGATCGGCGTGGAATGCGTCGCATGGACCATCAAGTGGCGCTTGGTGCGGACATGTTATCGGGCACCGGGCAGCCCTGTCTGTAGTCGCGCGAGCACTCGAACGCACCTGCCGCGCAGGTCGGCGGCGCACCGGCAGGCGCCCTTCGCGGTGTCTCAGGAGCCCGCGGTCTCGATCATGCCGACCTGCTGGGCCTGGCGCAGGATCGCCGCCCGGTCCTGCCAGTGCGCCCAGAAGGCCCCGGTGTAGCCCAGCCCGCTGAGGCTGGTCAGGAACGGGTTGTCCGCGTAGTTGTTGTCGTGCTCGCTGGAGCCCGACAGCGTCGGCAGCATCACCCGGTGGTGGTCGGCGGGGTCGATCAGCTCCCAGAGCAGGTCCACCGTGCGGCTCCACCGCCCGGTCGGCTCGTCGAGCGTCGCGGCGTCCTCGGCCAGCTCCGGCGAGAAGTAGCAGACCAGGCGGAAGTTGCCCTGCTCGTCGAACATGAACTGCCGCTCGTACTCCACCGGTCCGGAGCACTTGGCCAACGGCTTGAGCACGATCGGCCCGGTGGCGGTGTTGGACTGCAGGCCGGGCATCGTGCGGACGCCGTCGCACTGCTCCGCCATCGCGGCGCCCATCGGGGTGTAGGGGAACAGCCGCAGCCCCAGCGAGAATCCGGTCACGGTGGCGTCGAGCGCCATGAACGCGGCGACGCACTCGCGGATGCTCTGCGGCGTCTCGCCGGGCATCCCGAAGAGCGCCTCGACCATGGTCAGCATGCCGTGCTGGTGGCAGAGCCGGACCAGCTTCTCGGTGTCGGCGAACGTGTAGTAGCTCGTGCCCTTGCCGGTGACCTTCCAGTCCCGCAGCAGGTCCGCGCGCACGTGGTCGGAGCCGACGTTCACCCCGCGGCAGCCGGCGGCGGCCAGCAACTCGGCGAACTCCTCGTCGAACGGGGTGGGTTGGCAGTAGACCCAGAGCCGCAACGCGTTCAGCGGGTTGTCGGCGTCGGCGTGCTTGCGCCGGACGATCTCGCGCAGCAGGTTCTTCGCGTGCGCGATGGAGAGGTTGAACTCGCTGTCCGTGGTGTGCTGGTCGAGGATGCCCTGGGCGGCCAGCGACTGCATCTCGTCGACCACCGCGGCCACGTCGCGGCGACCGAACCGGATGCCCTTGGCGTCCGGCTCCACGCAGTGCGCGCAGCGGTAGGCGCAGCCGTTCTTCGTCAGGATGCCGGCCAGGCCGCCGCGTTGGTAGTAGAGCAGGTTGTCCACCTTGTACGGCACGCCGGAACGGCGCAGGTAGCTGCCGGTCCGGTCGACCTGCCAGACCCGGTCCTCGTGCTGCCCGCCGGCCAGCGGCAGCGCGGTACGGGCGCCCGCCCCGACACCGGTCCCCTCCGCGCCCGCGGGAACGGTCAGGGCCGCGGGTGCCACCCGGCTGATCCCCTGCGGCAGGTTGCGGATCAGGCCGGCCACGGTGGCGGTGTCGCGCCCGGTGACCAGCGCGTCGGCCAGGTCGCAGATGATCAGCTCACCCGGTCCCTTGACGCCGAAGTCGATGCCGAAGTAGTCGACCAGGGCGAAGGGCATGGTGGAGAAGCCGATGCCGCCACCGACGATCGGCGCGTCGGTCAGCCGCATGATCTCGGTGATGATCTCCTTGTGCTCGCCGACGAACGGGCGCTGCTCGAAGGCGTACACCGTGTCGGTGTTGCGGATGGTGACGCCGACGAGCACCGGTCTGCGCAGCGCGAAGTACTCGCTGACGTGCGACTTCCAGTCCTCCCGGTGGAAGGTGAGGTCGAGGACCTCGACCTCGAAGCCGGCGGCCTCCAGTGAGGTGGTGAGCACGTCGAGCGCGTACGGCGCGATCGGCGGGTGCACCTTGTTGGGGTTGACCAGCAGCACTAGACCTCTGCTCATCGGGATCTTCTCCTGTGGCCGGGAACGGGTGGGAGCGGGTCAGGGCTGTACGAGAGGCGCTAGTCGACGATGCCGAGGCAGATCCGGAGCTTGGGGGTGCGGTCCAGCAGGTAGGCGCCGACCGTCTCGAGGACGGCGTCCTGGGCGCTGAGGTTCTGGCACATGGTGGCCGTGTCCCGCAGCCAACGGTCCATCGGCGAGGGCCGGTTGATGGACCAGGTCTGGAGCAGGTCGTAGAGCCGGTCGACGATCGAGCGCGCGGTGCGGAAGGCGTGCAGCCAGGCCAGCGGGGAGGCGGCGCGCTCGTGCACGGTGAGGTCGTCCAGCGTCCCGCCGGCGGCCAGCACCTCCCACTGGCGGCGCATGGCCCCGTACACCCCGTTGCGGGTGGCGGCGAAGTCCGCCTCGCACTGGGCGAGGGTGACCTGCACCCGGTAGCTGTCCGCCCAGGCCACCCCGGTCATCCCGTCCACCCGGGTGAGCGCGACCTCGCGCGCGTGGTCCAGCGCGGCGCGGGCCACGCCCAGCGGCACGCCGCACAGGGTGCGCAGGAAGGCGTCCGGCTGGGCGAGCGGGCCCGGCCGGCCGCGCACGGCGTCGAAGGTGAAGGTGTGCTCCTCGGGCACGAACACGTCGGTGATCGTGTAGTCGCTGCTGCCGGTCCCGCACAGGCCGGTGGTCCGCCAGTTGTCGACCACCTCGACCTGCGCGCGGGGCACCAGGAACTGCCGCGACTCGTGCGGGTTGCTGCCGTCCGGGCTCGCGTAGGGCCGCCCGTCCCGGTAGACGAAGGCCCCCGAGGTCACCCAGTCGCTGTGGGCGATCCCGCTGCCGAACGACCAGCGGCCGGTGAGCCGGAAGCCGCTGCCGTCGGGCACCCACTCGGCGCGGCCGGCCGGCTGCAGCGCCCCGGCGGTGATCAGGTCGGGACCGGGGAAGAGCTTGCCGGCCACCGCCGGGTCCAGGAAGGCCCGGTAGATCCCGGTGTTCGCGCCGATCGCCGCGCACCAGGCGGCGGAGGCGTCGCCGTGGGCCAGCGCCTCGACGACCTCGACCTGCTCCACCGAGGTCAGCTCCAGGCCGCCGTCGGCGCGGTCCACGCTGGTCCGGAAGACCCCGGCCTCGCGCAGCAGCTCGACCAGGTCCGCCGGCAGCCGGCGCGCCTGCTCGATGGACTCGGCCCGCTCGCGCAGCACCGGGGCGAGCGCCCTGGCCCGGGCCAGCAGCTCCGCCGCGTTCTGCGGCATCGCGGCCGCCTCCTGCTGCTCCATCGTCATCTCCGCGCCCTTCGACTCGACGTCCGCGCCGCTCACTCGTCCACGTCCAGCAGCCCGGCCGGCATCGCGAAGGGCGCGTCCGGCGCGGGCGGCCCGACCGGCTCGGCCTCCACCGTCACCAGGGCGGCGGCCACCGCCAGCCGGTCCAGGCAGCTCCCGGTGTCCTCGGCCTCGCACACCACGAACGAGTGCCGGGCCAGGTAGCCGCGCGGCGGCAGCCGCAGCGTGGTGCCGGGCTCGGCCATCGGCGCCGCCGCGACCAGGCCCGGTGCCGCGGTCGGCACCACGACCGAGCGCAGCAGGCAGTCCTGCTCGGGGTACCCGAAGCGGATGCCGGCCACCGCGCGCCGGGTCGCAGTGGTGTCCGGGCGCTGCCCGGTGGCCACGTCGAAGAGCACCTCGCCGGGCTCGATGCCGGTGGCGGTCCGTCCGAGGAAGGGGATCAGGTCGCCGCCGAGCCGGCCGTTGATCTCGATGATCAGCGGCCCGCGGTCGGTCAACCGGACCTCGCTGTGGGTGATGCCGTCCTCGATGCCCAGCGCCCGGTGCGCCCGGGCCACGGTGCTCATCAGCTCGTGGTCCTCCAGCAGCGGGTCGCCCGCGTCCACCAGGTGCCCGACCTCCTCGAAGTAGGGGTGGTCGCTGCTCTGCTTGCGGGCCAGGAACATCGGCAGGTACTCGCCCTTGTACACCGCGCCGTCCACGCTGATCTCCGGGCCGGGCGCGTACGCCTCCACGATGGCGCTGGCGCGGTAGGGCCCCGGGTCGACCCGGCTGGCGGCGAGCGCGACCTCGAAGGCGCGGTCCAGTTCGGCCTCGTCGGCCGCGAAGACGACGCCGATGCTGGCGCCCATCGCGCGGGGCTTGATGACCACCGGGTAGCCGATCCGGGCGGCCGCCGCCCTGGCCTGCTCGACGGTGGTGGTCAGCTCGAAACCCGGCTGGTGCAGGCCCGCGGCGGTGAGCTCGGCCCGGGTGCGCTCCTTGTCCCGGCAGCCGCGCACGCCGGACGCGGACAGGCCCGGCACGCCCAGCTCGGCGGCCAGCAGGCCGGCGTCCAGCACCAGCGGCTCGTCCCAGCAGAGCAGGCCCACGACCGTGCGGCGCCCGGCCACCTCGCGCACCGCGGCGCCCATCACCTCGGTGTCGAAGACGTTGGCCACCACGACCTCGTCGAAGTACTCGCGCTGCCAGGTGGGTTTGAGGTTGTTGACCAGCACCAGGTCCAGGCCGGCCGCGCGGGCCCGGCGGTGGATCGGTGCGACCAGGTACTCGCGGTAGACCTTCAGCCCGCTGCCGATCACCAGCAGCACACCGTTGCCGGTGCTCATGCCTCTCCTCCCGGGGCTTGCGACTGGTGGGGCATCAGAGGGCTCCTCTGCTCGGGACGGCGCGGCGGGCCAGCAGGTCGGTGACGATGTCGTGCGAGCGGTGGGCGAGCACGCTGATCAGCGAGTCGGCGATGCCGTGGGTCTGCTCGTTGACGCCCTGGAGGTAGAGCGCGCCGCGGGCCGACGCGCCGAGGTCGACCCGGTAGGAGCGGCTGACCGCGATCTCCTCCAGCGCCATCCGCTGGGCCAACTCCCGTACCAGGGTCGGCATCTGGGAGTCATAGCCGGTACCGAGCAGGACCAGGTCGCAGGCCAGCGGCTCGACTTTGCCACTCCTGCCGTCACGCAGGTCCAGCACGATCTCCTCCCCCGCGCCCTCGCCCTCGACCCGGGCGGCCACCACCTCGGTCATCGCCCGCACGCTGGAGCGCTGCGGGCCGAGCATCCGCTGGCGGTAGAGCATGGTGTACAGCTCGTCCAGGAACGGCGGGGCGAGCCCGGCGTAGTTGGTGAAGCGCATGTCGTCCAGGATCTGCGCGCGGACCTCGGCCGGACTGTCGTAGAACTCGTCCACGTACGAGGGGAAGAACAGCTCGTTCATGAACTTGCTGGTCTGGTAGTTCTGCAGGGCCACCGACCGCACCACCATGGTCAGCCGGCTGGCGGGCAGGTCCTCGTGCAGCGCGAAGAAGATCTCCGCGGCGCTCTGCGCCCCGCCGATCACCACGGCCCTGGTCGGCGCCTCCTTGGGCAGCTGCGCGATCCGGGTGAGGTAGTGCGCGCTGTGGATCACCCGCTCGGCGGGCAGGCCGGCGAACACCTCCGGCACGCGCGGGTCGCGCCCGCCGCCGACCACCAGGTCGCGGCAGCGCACGGTGTCGCCGTCCGCGAGGAGCACGGTCCAGCCGGTGACCACCCCCTGCGCGTCCCGCACGGGGTCGATCCGCACCGCCTGGGCGCCGTAGCGGATTCCCACCCGCTCCAGCGATCCGGCCACCCATTGCAGGTATTCCGAGAACTCCCAGCGGAACGGGTGGAAGGTCCCCAGGTTCACGAACTGGTCGAGCCGGCCCTGCCCGTGCAGGAAACTCAGGAACGAGAACCGGCTGCGCGGATTGCGCAGCGTCACCAGGTCCTTGAGGAAGGACACCTGGCTGCGGGCCCAGGGCATCAGCAGGTTGCGCTGCCACTTGGTGTCCGGGAACTGCTCCAACAGCAGTGTTTCATCAGCCAGTTCGTCCGACCCCGACTCCTCGACGGCCGCTGCCAGCGCCAGGTTCGCCGGACCCGCGCCGATCGCCAGAACTCCGACCTCTCGGTCAGCCACATTTCCCCCTCGATGAGAGCGACACCGTGCGCGGACAACAGCGGAATACGTCGAACCGGTCGCACCGGCGGGCCTTTTCCGGCCCGCCGGACGCAGCGCCATCAGGCTAGAGAGTGGCTATTCCCGTCCTATAGGGGAACCGTTCCCTATCGCCCGGGAATCTCCGTTCCCGTTCCCGTCAGCGGCGCCCGCAGGTCGATCCGGACCAGGCCGGCGGCGGCCTCGGCGCGCCGCAGCGCCTCGGCCGGACTGTCGGCGGTGACCATCACGATGCCCACCCGGTCCCACGAGCTGCGCAGCCCGGCGAAGCTGTCACCGGGCGCGAGCGCGACGTCGACCAGCACCACCCCGGCCGCCCGGCGGGCCTCCTCGAGGCCCCGCACGCCCTCGACGACGCCCGGCTCGGTGGTCAGGAAGCGCACCGCCGCACCGCCGGCGGCCTGCCGGGGCAGCTCCCCCGGCAGCTCCCGGCCCTGCATCACCGCGTAGTAGCAGCGCAGGAGTTCCACCGGATAGGCCAGTTCGATGATGTCGACGATGCCGTCGCCGGCCAGCCGCCCCGCGCACTCCACCAGGTGGGGCACGCCGTGCGAGACGATCCACTCGCAGTGCACGATCCCGTCGCGGAAACCGACCGCCTCGACCACCTGGGCGGTCTGCCGGCCGAGCAGCGTCGCCAACTCTCCGGGGATGTCGGCGGGCACGATGTGCGCCAGCTCCACCGGCCGCGCCCCGGGCACCAGTTGCTTGCCGGTGACGTTGACGAAGAGCGCGCCGCCGGCCCGCACCAGCATCTCGACGCTGAACTCCTCGCCCGCCACGTACTCCTCGGCCAGCATGGACAGCTCGATGGGCCGGTCGGGGACGAAGACGCCCTCGTCCTGGGCGAGGCAGGCCGACCAGGCCGACTCGACCTCGGCCGCGTGGTGGATCACCTGGGTGCCCACCGACGCCTGGCGGTTGGCCGGCTTGAGCACGATCGGCCCGGTCCCGCGGGCCAGGAACTCCCGTACCTCCTCGGCGTCGCGCACCCGGACGCTGGCCGGGTTGGCGATCCCGGCGGCGGCGCTGACCTGCCGCAACAGCGCCTTGTCCCGCAGGATCCGCGCGGCGCCCAGCGTCGCGCCGGGCAGGCCGTAGCGCTCCGCGAGCCGGGCGGCGAACGGCGTCGCGTACTCGATGGCCGGCACCACCGCGAGGGGGTCGAGGTCCCGGTGGGCCAGGTAGAACTCGTCGGCCCGGCCCTCCAGGTGGTACTCCCACTCGATCAACTCGCGGGCGAACGGCACCTTTTCGAGCGCCTCGCGGACGTGTCGCTTGCGCACGACGTCCGGCTCCTCGATGTAGATCACCGAGTCATCCGGCTGGAAGGTGCCGATCGCCGCGAGCGTGACGCCCACGAAGCCGACCACCAACACCGGACGCCCGGGCGCCGGTTGGCCGTCCCTCGACGTCGCGCCCACCGGTTGCCCGCTCACGCCCGGCCCCCGACCGGCTCCGGCTCCCCCTCGGCGCTCGGGTCCGCCGCCGCGCCCGGGTCCACCTCGACCGCCCGCTTCAGACCCGCCCAGGCGAGCAGCCCGGCGACACCGGTGAGCGCCCCGCAGAGCACCCAGAAGCCGCTGCCGAGCCGGCTCCAGGCGTACACCCCGAAGAGCGGCCCGATCGCCGAGGCCAGGCCGGCCACCGCCTGCATGGTGCCGATGTAGCGGGCCTTGCGGGCGGCCGGGAAGGTCGCGGGGTGGGCGAACATGCTGGGCCCGGCGATCATCAGCCCGCTCACCGCGAGCACCGCGCCGATCAGCACGAACGCCCCGGAGCGGGCGGCGAGCGCGTAGACCACGAAGCCGAGCGCGTTGACCACGTGGCCGATGATCACCGCCAGATGCGTCGGCATCCGGGTGATGTACGTGGTGATCTTCAGCTCGCAGGTGATCAGCACGACGGACGAGAGCGTCAGCACGGCGCTGTACAGGCCGGTCGGGTACTTGTCCGCGACCACCTCCAGCGGCAGCGCGATGGTGGACTGCGTGTAGGTGATCGTGCCGATCAGCACGGAGGTCAGGAAGAAGAGGAACCGCCGGTCGCGCAGCATCGCGGCGTACACCGCGCGCCCGCTCACCGCCCCGCCGTCCCGAGCGGCCCCACCGGCCTGCGCCTCGTCCTGCGCCGCCTCGTCCTGCGCCGCCTCGTCCTGCGCCGGCCCGTGCGCGCGCGGCAGCAGCGCGAAGGCCAGCGCCGCGTAGAGCAGCGCGGTGGCGCCGTCGACCCAGAAGAGCGCGTTCCAGTCGAGCAGGATCAGCCCCGCCGCGATCAGTGGCGCCAGCGCGGCACCGGTGTTCAGGGCGATCCGCATCATGGAGAACGCCATGACCTGGAACCGCTCCGGCATCAGGTCGCTGAGCAGCACGGCGGCCGCCGGCCGGTACGCCTGGGTGCACAGGCCGGCGAGCGCGACCACCACCAGCAGCAGCCCGAACAGCCCCGGCCGGCTCAGCCAGGAGATGGAGGCCACCAGCGGGGCCGAGGTGCCCATGGCCAGCACGATGGTGCCGCGCGGGCCGAACCGCTGGGTGAACTCCCCGCCCAGCAGCGTGCCGACCACCGATCCCGCGCTGTACGCCACCAGGCACAGGCCCGCCGCGGTGACCGAGTGCCCCCGGACGGTCAGGTACAGCAGGAGGAAGGTCTGGACGAACGCGCCCAGTTGGTTGATCAGCACGCCACCGAGCAGGTAGCGCACCGGAGTCGGGGTCGCCCTCAGTGTGGCGAACACCCCGATCGGGTCATCGTCGTTCATGCCGCCCTCTCCCTCAACGCATCGACAATCTCTCGCGCGACCAGCGGGGCCGTGCCGAACCCGCTGCCGCCGCAGGCCGCCCGCGACCAGACCGCCGGCCCCACCCGGGTGAGCAGCGCCCCGCCGGTGGCCGCGTCGGTCACGTAGTGGCAGGCCTTCACCGCCGCCACCCGGTAGCGGTCCATGCCGGCGAGCACGGCCGCGCCGAGCAGTTGCTCGACCCAGGGCGCCTGGCTCTCGGCCTCGCTGCGGGCGTCGGCCACCTCGCGGCGGACCGCGTCGGAGCTGATCTTCAGGAAGGTGCCGTCGCCCGGCGGCACCGCCCAGGCCCGCCCGTCCGCGCCGAGCCCGCCGGCCGCCGGCGCACCGCGCCACCAGCGCAGCAGCTGCTCCGGCGGCCACAGGTAGAGCATCGTCTGGCGGTGCAGCACCACCGGGTGCGCCACCAGGTCCCGGCCCCAGGCACCGGCCGCGACCAGCACCAGGTCGGCGCCGAGCCGTTCGCCGTCGGCCAGCACGACCGCCGCACGCTCGGTGTCGACCCCGGTCACCGCGCAGCCCGGCCGCAGCGTCACCGCGCCGTGCCCGGCGAGCCACCGCGCCGCCGCCCGCAGCACCCGCTGCGCCAGCAGCACGCCGGCGACCGGCTCCCGCAGACCCACCACGCCGGCCGGCAGTTCGAGCTGCGCCAGCTGCGCCGGTTCGGCCTCCCGCAGCGGCACGCCCGCCGCGGCCGCCTGCGCCGACACCTGCGCGACCCGCTCACGGGGCCAGCCGGTGAGCACGCCGACCCGCCGGTAGAAGGCGGTGCCCAGCAGGGTCTCCAGCTCCAGCCAGCGGTGGTGCGCGGCCAGCCGCTGCCCGGTCGCCACCGGGTCGTCCGGCACGAACACCCGCATCACCCGGTGCTGGTCGTACGAGCCGGCGGCCGGGTTGGGGATCGGGCCGCGGTCCAGCACGGTCACCCGGTGACCGGCGAGCGCGCACTCCAGCGCGGTCAGCAGGCCGCTGACCCCCGCGCCCACGACCACCACCTGGCGAACCCCTCGACCGGCGGCCGGCCCGCTCACCGCGCGGACTCGGCCAGCCGCGGCAACCATCCGGGGGTCACCGTCAAGGCCTGCGGCCGGGCCGGGATCGCGAGGTCGGGCAGCGCCTTGTCGGCGAGGTCGACGAGGATCGGCGCCGCGCAGCGCAGGAAGACGTCCACCTCGTGGCAGAAGTCGCCGGCCCGCTCGGGCGTCACCTGCCACCCGTCCAGGCGCGCCAGTTGCTCGGTGAGCGTGAAGGCCGCCGCGTTCAGGCTGAAGCGGCGCAGCTCGCAGGCCGCGGCGAAGCGCTCCACGATCCGGGTGGCCGCCTGCCGCGACTGCGCGGAGACCGGCAGCGGCCCGCGCCCGGCCCAGGCGTCGACCTTGTCCACCACCCGGTTCCACGGCTGCACGAGCCGCGAGCCGGTGACCCGCACGAGCGAGTCGCGGGTGAAGTTGGTGCGCTGGAACTCCGGGCTGGTGGCGGCCAGGTAGAACCGGATCAGGTCGCGGGGGACCTCGGCGGCCAGCTGCCGCCCGGTCACCACGTGGCCGCGGCTGGTGGAGAACTTGTCGTTGTCCAGCTCGTAGAACTCGTTGGTGACGAACTGCTCGGGCAGCACCCGGTCGCCGAGCGCGAGCAGCATCGCGACCCCGACCACGGCGAAGGCGAAGCCGGCGTCCGAACCGAAGAAGTACGCGACCCTGGTGCCGCTGCCCGCGCGCCACGACTCCTCGTCGTCGTCGGCGCTCCGCGGCCCGCGCCGCCCGGCGGCCAGCGCCGTGCAGTGCATGCTCCAGGCGATGGTCTCGGCGTCCGAGTAGATCACCTGGCCCTGGACCTCGGGGAACGGCGCGGGGATGCCCCAGCTGATCGGCAGCGTGACGGGGTAGTCCGGCAGCGGCCGGGCGAGCACCTCCTCGACCTGCTGCGCCAGCCGCGGGCGCATCGTGGCGCGCTGGGCCGCGAAGTACTCCGTCAGCGCCGCGCGGTGCTCCTCCAGCGGCAGCACCAGCACCTGCCGCTCGCGCAGCTCGACCGGGTCCCCGGGGTGCAGGGTCGACTGCGGGTCGATCAGCTCACCGGAGGCGATCCAGGTCCCGCAGGTCTCGCAGAGCCCGGCGCAGCCGTCGGCCAGGCAGACCGGGCAGCCGCCGCGCACGTAGGCGTCGGTCAGGAACTCCCCGGTGCGCGGCGCGTAGGGGAAGGCCACCGGTCGCAGGCGCAGCAGGCCGCGCCCGTGCAGCCGCTCGAAGAAGGCCCGCACGGTGGCGACGTAGCGCTCGTCGAACTGGACGAAGCCGTCGGGCGTGACGGCCATCGCCGCCAGCGTCTGCTCGACCTCGGCGCCGGCGCGCACCCGCAGGTCCTCCGGTCGCACGCCCAGGCGGCGCGCGGTGGTGACGATGTAGTTCTGGGTGAAGTGCACGCCGGTGCCGAAGAGCACGTCCTGACCGGCGGCGCGGGCGTGGCGCGCGCAGATGTCGGCGGCCAGGAAGGGGCCGGCCAGGTGGCCCAGGTGCAGGTCGCCGTTGGCGGTCGGGCCGGGGGCGATCACCATCAGCCGCCCGGTCGGGCGCTGCCGCGCCGGTCCCGCACCGCTCGCCGTACTACCAACCTCCTGGGCAGCCACACTTCCCCCTCGATGACAGCGATCCCCTGGGCGGAGCGCCGGTTCCGGCGCGGTCGCAGCGATGGTGCGGCCACGGTCGCGGGCGTCGGCCGAGCGATGGCTGAAGGCTAGGGAGCCGCCCTTCCCGATCGATAGGGGAACTCTTCCCGGCGCCTGGGGAAAAGGGTCCGGCCTTGATGCCGACCTACATACCGGGTATACATACCCAGTATGTAAGCGGGCCGGCGGTCACACCGACCGGCTCCGTCCCGGCGGTGACCTGCCGTCATCTCCCGCGCGCGGCTCCGGTTCAGGGGGGCGCCGCAGCGCTGTGCCCGGGCTCCGCGAACGGCGGGCCGGGGCGGGGACGGAACGGCCCACCCGCACGGCGACGAACGAAAGAGGGCCGACGAGTGACAGTCACACATCTGCGCGAGACCGAGGGGGCGGTCCTGGAGCTGCGCGAGGTCTCCCGCGTGCACGGCCAGGGCGAGGCGCAGGTGCACGCGCTGCGCAGCGTGGACCTGACGGTCCGACCCGGCGAGTTCGTCGCGGTGATGGGCCCCAGCGGCTCGGGCAAGTCCACGCTGCTCACGCTGGCCGGCGGGCTGGACAGCGCCTCCTCGGGCGAGGTGCTGATCGAGGGCAAGGGGCTGGGCGGCCTGTCGCGGGCCGCGCTGGCCGCGGTGCGCCGCCGCGCGATCGGCTACGTCTTCCAGGACTTCAACCTGATCCCCGCGCTGACCGCGGCCGAGAACGTCGCGCTGCCGCGCGAGCTGGACCGGGTGTCGAGCCGTCAGGCCCGTGCCGAGGCGCTGACCGCGCTGGACGAGATCGGCATCGCCGACCTCGCCGACCGGTTCCCCGACGAGATGTCCGGCGGCCAGCAGCAGCGGGTCGCCATCGCCCGGGCCCTGATCGGCGACCGGCGCCTGGTGCTGGCCGACGAGCCCACCGGCGCCCTCGACTCGACGACCGGGGAGGCGGTGCTGGCCGTGCTGCGCGGGCGCTGCGACGCCGGGGCGGCGGCCGTCATGGTCACCCACGACCCCCGCCACGCGCAGTGGGCCGACCGGGTCGTCCACCTGAGCGACGGCCTGGTGGTCGAGGAGCGCGCCGGGCAGGGCGCGAGCGGGCTCACCGGCATGACGCCGGCCGGCACGACGGGGCCGCGCGGATGAGCCGCTCCGCCTGGCGGGCCGCCCTGCGCATCGCCCGCCGAGACGCCCTGCGGGCCAAGGGCCGCAGCCTCCTGATCGTCGCCATGATCGCCCTGCCGGTGGTCGGGGTCACCGGCGCCGACGTGGTGGTCCGCAGCACCCACCTCTCCCCGCAGGAGACCAGCACCCGGCTGATGGGCGCCGCCGACGCGTACGTCAGCACCGTGCAGGCCGGCTGGCGCCTGCAGCAGGCCCCCGCCCCCGATCCCACCAGCACCAAGGTGCTCTCCCGGACCGGCGCCACCCCGGTGCCCACCGAGCAGGAGGCGGCCCGCGCCGCCGAGCCGCTGGAGCAGTTGGTCAAGGAGGCGCTGCCGCCCGGGGCCCGGACCCTGCCGGTCGAGAACCCGAACACCCTCAGCCTGACCAGCACCTCCTACGGCCAGGTGCGCGTGCAGACCTGGGGCCTGGACCTGGCCGACCCGACCTCCCACGGCATCGCCACCCTCCGTCAGGGCAGCTGGCCCACCGCCCCGCACGAGGTCGCGGCCAGCACCGCGTTCCTGGCCGACGCCGGCCTGAAGGTCGGCCAGAGCACCACGCTCACGGACACCGACCAGCCGCTGCGGATCACCGCCGCGGTGGAGTTCCCCAACGACCTGAAGGTGGACCGACTGGTCGGCCGGCCGGGCGAGTTGAGCGCCCTGCTCACCGCCGCGGAGCGGGTCAGGTCGGGCCAGGCCGGCCAGCCGGCCCCCGGCGGCCAGACAGGCGACAGCGGTCAGCCGGGCGACAACGGCCAGGACGCGACCGCCGGTGCGCACGACTTCCTGGTCTCGCTGCCCGGGCACGCCGCCTTCGACTGGCAGGCGGTGCAGCGCGCCAACGGCTACGGCTTCACGGTGGCCTCGCGCGCGGTCCTCGCCGACCCGCCGGACCGGAGCGCGGTCCCGCTCTACCAGGGCGACAGCGAGCTGTCCGCGGACGACTCCGCCGCGCTCAAGTCGTCGACCGTGGCCGGCACCGTCGCCGGCATGGCCCTGCTGGAGATCGTGCTGCTCGCCGGCCCGGCCTTCGCGGTCGGCGCCCGGCGCTCGCGCCGCCAGCTGGCCCTGGTCGCCGCCTGCGGCGGTGACCGTCCGCAGATCCGCCGGGTGGTGCTGGCCTCGGGCCTGGTGCTCGGCGCCATCGGCGCCCTGCTCGGCACGGCGGGCGGCGCGCTCGTCGTGGCGCTGGGCCGCTCCTGGCTGGAGGCCCGCTCGGGCGCCCGGTTCGGCCACTTCGCGCTGGAGCCGGCCGATCTGCTGGGCATCGTGGCGGTCGGCGTGCTGACCGCGCTGCTGGCGGCGATCGTGCCGGCCGTGCAGGCCGCCCGGCAGCCGGTGGTCTCCGCGCTCACCGGGCGCGTGACCGTCGGCCGGCCCGCGGTGTGGCTCACCGTCTGCGGCGCGCTCGCCGCGGTGGGCGGCACCCTGCTCGCGCTGCTCGGCGCGGTGGCGGGTGCCCGTACCCACGTGGTCATGGCGGGTTCGGCGATCGCCGAGCTCGGCCTGGTCGCCTGCACCCCGTGGCTGGTCAGCCTGGTCGGCAAGCTCGCCCGGATCCTGCCACTCGGCCCGCGCCTGGCCGTGCGCGACGCGGCCCGCAACCGCGGGCGCACCGCCCCGGCGGTGGCGGCCGTGATGGCGGCCGTCGCGGGCGCGGTCGCGGTCCTGACCTTCCAGAGCAGCAGCCAGGCGGCGGACCGGGCGAGCTACGTGCCGAGCGCGCCGAGCGGGGCCGTGGTCCTGCAGTCCTCCCCGCTGCGGCCGGCCGCCGGATCCCCCGCGACGGCGGCCACCGTCGCGGGCGCCGCGGCCCGCTCGGAGGGCAACGTGGCCGGCCTGCGCGCGGCCGTCGAGCACGCCATCCCGCAGCTGGGTCCGCGCGCCGACCTGCGGGTGCTCGACTACGGGGCGTGCGACAGCACGCCGGGCAGCTTCTGCGGCACGGTGCAGGTGACCGCCCCCAAGGAGAACGTCTGCCCGCCCGCCGCCTACGTCACCCAGTCCTGGGCGAGCGTGGCCATCACCACCGAGGAGGCGAAGCAGCTGATCGCCCACGACCCGCGCTGCCGGCCGGGCCAGCCGACGCCGCTCGTCGTGCGCGAACTGGTCAGTGCGGACGCCACCGGGCTGCACAACCTGTTCGGGGTGGACGACCCGGCCGCCGGCCAGGCGCTCGCCGCGGGCCAGGTCGTCGTGCTGGACCCGCTGCTGGTCAAGGACGGCAAGGTGACCCTCGCTCTCACCCGCTACGGGGCCTCCGGCCCGCAGGGCAACGAGTCCAGCAGCATCAGCCTGCCGGCGGTGGTGGCGAAGGCGACGGTGCCGGGTGCGCGGGCGGTGCTGTCACCGCAGGCGGCGCAGGCGGCCGGCCTGGTCCCGGGCACCTACCTCTCGGCCTGGCTGCCGGCGCACGCGCCCGCTTCGGCCGAGGAGCAGCGGGCCACCGCCGCACTCGTCACCGCGGGCGAGCACGGCAAGCTGAGCGTGGAGCGCGGCTACCAGGCCCCGGTGGGCGGCGCGATCCTGCTGGGACTGGCGATCGCGGCCTCCGCGGTGGCGATCGCGGCCGCCGGCATCGCGACCGGCCTGGCGGCAGCGGACACCCAGGGCGACCTGGCGACGCTGGCGGCGGTCGGCGCCGGCCCGGGGATCCGGCGCCGGCTCTCCGGCTTCCAGTGCGGAGCGGTGGCGGCGATGGGCGCCCTGGTGGGCACGGCGGCCGGGTTCGTACCGGCCGCGGCGGTCCAGCGGGTCGAGAACCTCGGCATCCGCCCGCGGGTCCAGGCCATCGGCGGCATCGAGCTGGGCACCCACCCCCTGGTGGTCCCCTGGACGTACCTGGCGGCCCTGGTGGTCGGGCTGCCGCTGCTCGCCTGGCTGCTCGCCACCGTGTTCACCCGCTCCCGTACGAACCTGGGCCGCCGGGCCGTCTGAGGGCGGACGGCACGGTGAGCGCCAAGCGGTAGGCGGTAGCGGCCGGGGCACGAGGCGGGACCGGGGCACGGTGTGGACCCCCGTCCCGCACCGTGCCCCGGTCTCCGTGTTCGGGCCTCCCCGTGGTCAGGCCCTGCGGCCCTCAGGCGTCCTCGAGGCCGGCGGTCGCCTCGCGCTTGAGGCGGTACCAGCCGAGGAGCAGGCCGACCGGGGCCGCGACGGCCGCGCCGACCAGGAACGGGACGGTGATCCGGCTGCCCTGGAAGTACACCAGCAGGCCGCTGACCACCCCGGAGAGCAGCGCGGCGGCCGCGAACTGCCGCAGCTTTCCGCGGTAGGTGCCGCCGAGGAAGAGCCTGCGCTCCGGCGCCGCCACCAGCTCGTCGAGGTCGGCGGCGGGCCCGGCGCTCGCCGCCCTCGGGCGCTTGAAGTACAGGAAGTACAGCCAGCGGCCGCACGACTCCCAGCCGTCCGGCGCGAGTTCGGCCGCGATCGAGGCCCGGGCCGCCGCACTGTCACCGATCTCGCGCCGGTACTCCCAGCGCAGCGCGGTGCCGGGCTCGCGACGGCAGACGAAACGGCCCAGCCGGTCGAGGCTCTGCACCTCCCAGCCCTGGTCGCCGTACCGGTTGAGGTACTTGCGGTCGGCGTAGACGTCCGCGGCCCACTTCCAGGTCTCCGCCTCGGCGGCGGGCTGCTCCTCGGCGTCGGCGCCGCCCCGGGTGAGGCGGGCCGCGAAGACGTCCGGAGCGCCGAACTCCTCGTGGGCGTCACTCGATCCGCTCTCCGCCAGGTAGCCGGCCAGGTCGGCGACGGTCGCCGCCACCTGCTGTTCGGGCAGGCCGGCGACCCGCAGCCGCTCGGCGAGTTCGGCGAAGTAGGCCGCGGCGCCCGGGTCTTCGGTGTGGTGCGCGCTGCTGCTCATGATGGTCCCCCTGGACGTGCGCTGTTCAGCATGGTGGTGACGGCGGCGTGGAACTCCAGCCAGGACGCGCTCTGCTCGGCCAGCGCCTGCCGGCCGCCGTCGGTGAGCCGGTAGTAGCGGCGGCCCGGGCCGCGCTCGGGGGCGCGGAACTCCCCCACGAGCAGGCCCGCCTCCTCCAGCCGGTTGAGCACCGGATAGAGAGTTCCCCCCTTGATCTCACCCAGCCCGGCACCCGCCAGGGCCTTGGAGATCTCGTACCCGTAGCTCTCACCCCCGGTGAGGCTTGCCAGGACGAGGAGGTCGAGGACGCCCTTGAGCCAACTGGATCTGCGTTCTGCGGCCATACCTATATTCCAGCATCAGCTAGATAGGAATGCAACCTAGCTGGCGCCCCCGACCTATCGGCCTCCCGTTCTCCTGACGCTCCGGCGGGCTCGGCTACCCTGAGCTCTGCTCAGCTGCCGCGCCGTCATCTCCTGGGGGGAGAACGTGCCCCGATACCCCGCCTCCGCGCCCGTGCCCATGCCCGCACCCGTGCCCGCGTCGGCGTCCGCTGCCGGATCCGATCCGGCCCGGCCCCCGCTCGGCCGGCGCGGCCTCGCCTGGCTGATCGACTTCGCCCTGGTGGTGGCGCTGGCGGTGCTGCTCGGCTTCCTCACCGTGCACCGCCTCGGCGCGCTGCTCACCGACGTGCCCGGCCTGGCCGGCCGCGGCGGCTGGGACCTGCTCACCTCGCACGGGAACCTGGTCGCCGCCGGCCGCGACGTGGGGGCGCACCTGTGGCACTCCGCCGTCCTCGACGTGCAGGAGGGCTTCGGCGCCCTGGTGCTCTGCGCCTTCGGCTACCACTTCGCCGCGGTCGCGTTCCGCGGTCGCACGCTGGGCAAGGCCGCGCTGGCGCTGCGGGTGGCCGAGCGGGCCACCGGGCCCGGGCGGACGGCCGGGGCCGGGTGGGCGCCCGAGGACGCGGGGGC